>JBJONS010000059.1:0-30573 GCA_046051725.1 Pseudomonadota bacterium
CCTGCTGCTGCCCACCCACCAGCGCCCCGACCTGCCCCTGCCTCTGCTCGCCGCCGCCGTGCTGGCCCGGGCCCCCGCCGGGGGCGCGCCCTGGGCCCTGCTGCCCCAGCGCGGGCGCTGCCTCGCGCTCGGCCCGGCCCGGCCGGCCGGCGCGGCGGCGCTGACCGCCCGCGCGGAGGCCCGGTGAGCCGCCCCGCCGGCCCGCCCGCCGCGGCCCTGCCCACCGCGGCCGAGGCCCTCGACGCGGCGCTGGCGCGCTGCCCGCCGCACGCCCGCGCGGTGATCGGCCCGCTGGCCCAGGCCCTGCTGCCCGCCCTGCGGCCCGCGCCCGCCCGCCCCATGGCGGGCCCCGGGGCCCCCGACGGGCTCGAGGGCTGGTCCCGGCGCGGGCCGATGCACCGGCTGGTGCACAGCGAGTGGGCCCTGCTCGACGCTGCTCCCGAAGAGTTCTTGCGCAAGGCCGCCGACCAAGAGCTGGCCTTCCTGCAGCTGCGGGCCGAGGCCCCGCGCCCGCCCGCCCTGCCGGTGGTCCTGCTCGACGCCGGCCCGGCCCAGCTCGGGCTGCCCCGGCTGGCCCAGGCCGCGGCCCTGGCCGCCCGGGCCGCCTGGTGCGCGGCGGCGGGCGAGGCGCTGCGCTGGGGGGCCATCCAAGCCGACCCCGAGGCCGAGGGGTGGCTGGCCCTGGGCCTCGGCGGCGGTTGGCTGCAGCGCCTCTTTGGCCTGCGCAGCCTCGCCCCGGTCCGCGCCGAGGCCCTGCGCGCGGCCGAGGCCGGGCTCGCCGCCCAGGGCCTGTCCGCCCCGCTGCTGCTGCTCGGCGGGCGGCCCGCCCACGCGGTGCCCGGGGCTGAGATCATTGAGCTGCACAGCGTCGAGACCGACGAGGGCCCCGGCGTCGAGCTGCGCCGCGACGGGGCCCCCCTGCGGCGCTGGGCGGCGCCGGCGGGCGCGGCGGCGGCCTTTGGCCCCGCGCCGGCGCCCGTGCCCCGCAGCCGCCCCAGCCTCGACGCCCCGCTGGCGCTGCGGCCGGGCTTCTTCTTCTGCACCTCGGGCGCGCGCCTGCTCGGGCTCACGACCGAGGGCGAGGCGGTGGCCATCCCCGTGCCCGCGGTGGGGGCCACCGGCGAGGCGCGCATCGCCACCCGGGCGCTGTTCGGTATCCCCGTGGCCATCGGGTGGATCCAAGGCAAGATCGCCAGCCTGTGCTGGGACGATGAGCACGACACCCTGCGGGTCGATCTGCGCGGGCGGGTCGCCAGCCACCCCCGGCCCGACGAGCTCGAGCTGCCCCTGATCGAGGAGATCGACCCAGACGAGGTCTGGGAGGGCGATCTCGACCCGGGCCACGCGCCGCTGGGCATGCTCTGCGCGTCAGATGACGGGGCCGGCGCCCTGGTGCTGCCCCAGCCCGGCGCCTGCATCGACGTCTACGCCCATGACGACGGCGTGCACGTCCACGGCTGGCCCGCGACCATGCAGGCGCCCCCGAGCAGCGGCGCGCCGGGCCTCGCCGTGGTGGTGAGCACCAGCGGCCCGCCCCGGGCGCAGCGCAGCGCCCAGCACCCCGGCGAGGGCGACGGCCGGGCCTGGGGCGTGACCAAAGACCGCGCGCTGGTCAGCCTGGTCGGCCGGCGCAGCCCCTCGCGCACGCTGGTGATGGTCGGCAAGCACGCCCGCTGGCCGCTGCAAGACCAAGCCGGAAACCTCCACTTTCCCAAGTCGACCGCGGGCGCCGCCCGCCTGTGGACCGCCTGCGTCGGGCCCTACCCACGGGCCTGGGTGGCCCTGCGCCGGCAGCCGGCGCCGGGCGACAATGTCGAGTCCTGGGGCGTGCGCGGCGCGCTCGACCTGAGCCTGCCCGCCACCACCCACACGCTGTGGGGGATCTTCCAGCCGGGCGGATCGGGCGGCCACCCCGTCGCCCTGGTCGAAGCGGCCGGCGCGCTCAGCCTGCGCTGGGGGCGCAACAGCGACCCGCTGGCCCAGACCACGCCGCTGCGCTGGGCCGCCGCCTCGCCCCGGGGGGATGCGGTGGCGTGGCTCGACGAAGATGGCGTGCTGCACATCGTTCGGCCCCATGGCGGCGAAGTGATCGCCACCCTGCGCCCGCCCGACGCGGCCGCCGCCAGCGCCCCGCCGCGCGCCGACGTGACCGCGGTGCTGCCCGCGCCGGCCCCTCGGGGTGGCCGATGAGCGCCCGCCGCGCCCCGCGCGGCGCCGACCCGCTGGCCGCCCAGGTGGCCGCGCTGCTCGGCGCGCCCCCGCCGCGGGCCCCGCGCCCGCCGCCCCGCCCGCTGGCCCGGGTCGCGCCGACTGGTCCCGCTCCACAAGGCCCTCCGCGGCGGCGATCAGGCAGCCTCGTCTGCGCCGGCTTGCTGCTCCCCCTGCCCGCATGGCCGCCGACCCCGGCCGGTCAAGAGGCCCTGCGCGCGCTGCTCTGCGCCTGGGCGCCCGGTGATCGGCTGCTCGCCCTGCCCCCGCCCGGGGCTTCGGCCGACGGGGCCCCGGCCGCGGGCGGCGCGCTGCTGCTGCGCCTGAGCCCGCCCCGCCGCCTCGGGCCGCTGCCCGACCTCGACCGCCTCGTCGACGATGGCGTGGGGCTCAGCGCGCTCGAGGGCGAGCCCTGCCCGCTGGCCGGCGGCGCGCTGTGGGCCGAGGCCGGGGCGCGCCGCCTCAGCCCGCTTCCGGCGGTGGCCCTCGACCCCGCCGCGCTGATGGACCTCGGCGGGCTGATCGTGCGCGCGGCCCCGGCGGTCGGCCCGACCCCGCCCCTGCCCGCCGAGGAGCCCCCCGAGCCCGCAGGCCAGCGCGCCGCCCGCCTCGGCGTGTGGAGCGTCGAGGGCCAGGCGGCGATCGCCGCGGCGGCGGCCAGCCCGACCGGCAGCGGCGGCGGACCGGGCCCCGCCGCCCAGAGCCGCCTCGGGGCGCTGCTCGCCGGCCTGGGCGGCTGGCTCACCCGGGCGGTGCTCTCGGCGCGGAGCCCCCAGCCGGGCCACGCGCCGCCGGCGGCCGCGGGCGCCCTCGGCTCACGTTTTCGCAGCCTGCCCGGCTGGGCCCAGTCCTCGCTCTCGGCCCTCGCTGGCGTCGGTCTCGGCGCCGTCGCCCTGGTCGCGGGCGCGGTCGACGCGACGCTCGGCCGCGCGCTGCGGGCCCTGCGCGGCCTCGGCGGCGGCCGCCCCGCGGCGCCCGCGGGCCCGAGCCTCTGGGCCCGGCTGCAGGGCGCGCTGTCGGCCTTCGCCCCGCTCTGGCGGGTGTGGAGCAAGCTCAGCGGGGCCCAGGCCCGCTACCTCAACGACCTGCTGCGGCGCTTCTCGGACGCGGCCAGCACGAGCGAGCTGCTCGAGGCCCTGCGCCACGCCATCCCCTTGGGCGGCGAGGCCGGCGGCCTCGAGCGCTGGCTCTTCGGCGCCGCCGCCCCGCGCACGGTCGGCCAGCTGAGCGCGGGGAGGGCCCGGGCGAGCGTCGACGTCAGCGCCGAGGTCATGGGCCTGCTGCGGCGGCTCTACCTCGACGCCCACGCCCGCCTGGACGCCGAAGGTGACGTGGAGCGCGCCGCGTGGGTGCTGGCCGAGCTGCTGCGCGACGCGCCGGGGGCGGTGGCCTACCTCGAGCGCAAGGGCGCCCTGGCCCTGGCCGCCCGCTTCGCCGAGGCCCTCGACCAGCCGACCGCGACCTGCCTGCGGCTGTGGGTGGCCGCCGGCCAGCCCGAGCGGGCGGCCCGGCTGGGCCTGACCCGCGGGGCGCTGGGCGCCGCGATCAGCGCGCTGGAGGGCGATCACCCCGGCATCGCCGCCGCGCTGCGCCGCCGCCACGCCGCCGCGCTGCTCGGCATGGGCGACACCCGCGGGGCGGTGGCCACCCTCTGGCCGGGCCTCTCGCGCGGCGGCGCCGAGGACCGGGCGCGCATCAAGGCCGACCTGCGCGCCATCCTCGCGGCGGTCGAGGGCCTCGACCTGCCCGAGGCCGCCTGGGCCCTCGCCGCCCGCCTCAGCCTCGACCCGCCGGTGGGCCCGGCGCCGGCCGCGCGGGACGCCCTGCAGGGGGCGCTGTCCCGCGGCCCGCTGTGGCGCCTGCGCTTGGCCGAGGGCGCGCTGGCCCTGCCCGATCCGCCCGCCGGTCGCTTGGTCGAGCCCCTGGTGCGCGCGCTGCTCGTCGATCTCGACGGACCCCTGCGCGGCTCGACCCTCGCCGCCCTCGACGGGCTGCGGGCGCGGGCCACCGGTGGGGCCGCGGCGGCCCTGCGGGCCGACCTGCCGCCCCTGCCCAAGCCGCCGGCCCCGCGCGCGGCCCTGCCCTGGGAGGGGGCGCGGCGGGTCGACCTGCCCGCCGGCGCGGGCGGGGCGCCGGTGATGGACCTGCTGGCCCTCGATCACGGCGGGGTGGTGGTCGCCTTGGGCGGCCTCGGCCAGCGCCTGCTGCGGCCGGGCGCGCGCGGGCGCCTGCTGCCGACCCCGGCCGAGCGCCTGCTGCCGGTGCCCGGCGGCTGGCTGGCGCTGAGCCGGGCGGGCGCCGACCTGCGGATCGGCCGGGGCGGCGAGCACGGGCCGATCGACGAGCTGGGGCTGATCGCCGGGGCGGCCAGCGCCTTGGCCCGGGCGCGCTGCACCGCCGACGGCCTGCTGCTGCTGCCCGAGGGCCCCGCGCTCTGCGCCTATCTGCCCGAGGCCGGCGGCCTTCGCCGGCTGTGGCGCTCGGGCGCGCTGCCCGACCCGAGCAGCGCGTCAACGATCCCGGCCATCGACGTCGAGGGTGACGCGGTGCGGGCCATCCTCGAAGCGCCGACCGGCGACCGCGCGCTCTGGCGGTGGGACCGGGCCGCGGGCTTCGTGCTGCGCGAGCGGCGGCTGCTGCGCGTCGAGGGGCGCCTGCGCGGGCCGGCCACCGCCCTGCTCTCGGGCGCCCACCTCTACGAGGGAGATGGCCGCCACGAGCGCCTCTTCGTCGGCCCCGCCGAGCTGTGGAGCCGCTCGGCCCCCGCCGAGCCCGCCGATCTCGAGGCCCTGGGCGGGCCGCCGGCCCCCAGCGTGTGGGCCCCGGGCGCCCTCTTCGGCGACCTGCTGCTCGAGCGCGGGGTCGAGGGCCGGGGCCCGCGCCCGCCGGTGGCCTGGCGCCTGCGCCGCCTGTCCAGCGCGGCCCACCGCAGCCTGCAGCTGCGGGGACCGGCCGGCTGCGCGGCGCTGGCCGGCGACCAGCTCTGGCTGGGCGGCGGAGAGGGCAGCGTCTGGCTCGTCGATCTGCACGAGGGGGCGCTGGTGTGGCACGAGGCGGCGGGCTGAGGGCCGCGCGGCGCGCGCCCGGGCCCATCCGCCCGCCCCTCCGCCGCGGTAAATGCCGACCCCGCCGTCCGGAGGCCCCGATGTCTGTCCCCAAGCGCTCGACCCGCGTCAGCCTCTGCATGGTCTGCGCGAACTCTGAAGACACGCTGCCGCGCTTCTTTCGCTGGGCGGTGCCGCGTTTCGCCGAGATCGTGGTCGTGCGGTCCGAGAGCCAAGACGCCACCGACGCCATCGTCGCCGAGCAGGTGCGGGCCCACCCGGGTCAGATCCGCGACTACTTCCGCAAGATCGACGACATCACGCATCAAAAGCAGCACTGCGTCGACCGGGCCACGCGGTCGTGGCGGCTGGTGATCGACGCCGACGAGCTCATCGAAGACACCGACTGGGACCACCTCGTGGCCCAGATGGACGCGGTCGGCTGCGATATGGGCGGCTTTCCCCGCTACAACCTGCAGGTCGACGACCAGCACTACTGCACCGACTGGTACCCCGACGTGCAGGCCCGCCTGTTCAACCGCCGGGTCTACTTCAACAAAGAGCCCCGCTACCAGACCCACCACCGCATGGACGGCGCCCGCGGCGGCAAGGTCTTCCACGAGCTGCACATCCTGCACTGGGGCAACATCCGGCCCAGCCACCAGCTCGCGTGGAAAAGCAAGATGCGGGCCCAGTATGCGGCCACCGACTACATCGAGGGCAAAGAGCTGGCGAGCGTTGAGGACTGGTTCAGCGAGCGCAACCGCACGCTCGACACCCTGCGCGCCCCGCTGCCCGAGACGGTCGCCGCCACGGTGCGCGCGTGGCGCTGAGGGCCCGCCGGCGCGGCGCGCGTGGCGGCCGGCTCAGCCCCGCAGCTTGAGCGCGAGGCCGTCGCGGGCCGCGGTGATCGGCCCGGCGAAGTGGGGGGCCGCCTCGTCGACAAAGGCCTGCTCGTCGATGACCCGCTGGCTGAAGTGGGTCAGCAGCAGCGCCTTGGCGCCGGCCTGGGCGGCCAGCCGCCCGGCGTCGGCGGCGGTCATGTGGCCGCGCTGGCGGGCCTCGGCCTGGTGGCTGCCCAAGTAGGTGCTCTCGCAGACCAGCAGATCGACGCCCTGCGCGAGCTGCAGCGCACCGGCGCAGGGCCGGGTGTCCATCACCACGGCGACGGCTTGGCCCGGGCGGCGGTCGGCCACCGCGTCGATGGTGACGCGCTGGCCGTCAATCTCGACGGAGCCCTCGCGCTGCAGGGCGCCGATCTGGGGGCCGCGCAGGCCGCGGGCGGCCAAGCGCGCCGGGTCGAGGGTCCAGCCGGCCCGCTCGTCGAGGCGGTAGCCAAAACTCGGGGTCGTGTGGTCGAGCGCCGCGCAAGACAGCGTCCAGGTGGGCGCCTCGGCGATGGTGCCCCCGGTCGCGAAGGGGCGCTCCTCGACGACGGCGCGCTCTTGGTAGATCGAGGCGTAGCGCAGCCGATCGACGTAGGGCTGGCCGCTCTCGTGGAAGTGCACCTGCAGCGGGTGCAGCAGACCGTCGAGGCTGGCCCGCTGCAGCACGCCGGGCAGCCCCAAGCAGTGGTCGCCGTGGAAGTGGGTGATGCACACGTGGTGCACCCCGCTCATGCTCTGGTCGGCGAGGATGAGCTGCCGCTGCGTGCCCTCGCCGGGGTCGAACAGAAAACCCACGCCGTCCCAGCGCAGCAGGTAGCCGTTGTGGTTGCGGTGGCGGGTCGGCACCTGGCTCGCGGTGCCGAGCACGTGCAGGCTGCGGCTGCTCAGGGGGCCCTCCGGCGGGGGGCCCGGCTATCGCGCAGCGGGTCCCGCCGCCCCCGGCGCGCGGGGGCCTCGCCGGTGGTCCTCTCTGGGGAGAGCGTGCTCTGCGTCATCTTCGGCGAGGGACGGGCTGGCCGAGCGCGCTCTGGTAGGCTGCGGGCCACCGGAGGTGCGGATGGGCGGCGGGCCAAGTGGAGCAGGCGTGGGCGGTGCGCTCGGCGGGGGCGGCGACGATGCGCCCAAGGTGCAGATCTTTGACCTGCTGCATTTTGCGGTCGAGAACCGCGCGTCCGACATCCACCTGAGCACGGGCGAGGCGCCGGCGGTGCGCATCGACGGCGAGATCCGCCGCCTCGACCTGCCCAAGCTCACCCGCGACGACACCAAGCGCCTCGCCTACAGCGTGATGAACGCCAAGCAGAAGCTGCGGTTCGAGAACGACATGGAGATCGACTTCTCCATCGGGCTCAAGGGGCTGGCCCGCTTCCGCGTGAACGTGTTCACCCAGCAGCGTGGGCTCGGCCTGGTCCTTCGCCAGATCCCCAGCAAGGTGCAGAGCCTCGACGAGCTCAGCGCGCCCAAGGTCTTTTACAAGATCGCCGAGCTCAAGAAGGGGCTGGTGCTGGTCACCGGGCCGACCGGCTCGGGCAAGTCGACCACGCTGGCCGGCATCATCGACCACATCAACCACAACCGCCCCGAGCACATCCTCACGGTCGAAGACCCCATCGAGTTCGTGCACTCCCCCGACCGCTGCATCATCAACCAGCGCGAGATCGGGGCGCACACCAAGGGCTTCGCCGCCGCCCTGCGCTCGGCCCTGCGCGAGGACCCTGACGTCATCCTCGTCGGCGAGATGCGCGACCTCGAGACCATCTCGCTGGCCATCACCGCCGCCGAGACCGGCCACCTCGTCTTCGGCACGCTGCACACCAACTCGTGCGCCGAGACCATCGACCGGGTGGTCGACAGCTACCCCCACGAGCAGCAAGAGCAGGTGCGGGCCATGCTCAGCGGCTCGATCCAGGCGGTGATCTCGCAGACGCTGCTCAAGCGCATGGACGGAAAAGGCCGCGTCGCCGCCCACGAGATCATGCTGGCCACCCCGGCCATCCGCAACCTCATCCGCGAGAACAAGCCGCACCAGATCGCCAGCATCATGCAGACCTCGAAGGGCGAGGGCATGCAGACGATGGAGGACGCGCTGCGGGCGCTGACCTACAAGCGCGATATCTCGCCGAAGCAGGCCATCGCCGCGAGCAACAACCCCAAGCTCTTCGACGATGAAGAGTCCCGGCGCCGCATGGGCGTCCGACCGGCCGCGCCCTGAGCGCCGACGCCCCTGGAGCCGCGATGTCCGCGCCCGAACCCTCCGCATCCTCCGAACCCTCCGCTCCGCTCGCGGCCCCCGCGCACAGCCCCGCCCTGCCGCTGCTCCTCAACGGCCGGCCCGACTCCTGCGCCGAGGGCGAGACGGTGGCCGACCTGCTCGGGCGCCTCGGCCTGCGCCGCGACGGGGTGGCGGTGGCGCTCAACGGCGAGGTGCTGCCCCGGTCGGCCTGGCCCGACCGCGCGCTGCGCGCCGGCGACCGTGTCGAGCTGATCCACGCCGTCGGCGGGGGCTGAGTGGCCGCCTTCGCGGTCGACCCGGCCCTGCTCGAGCCGCACGTCAGCACGCGGCTGCTGCGGGGCCTCGTCCAGCACTTCGAAGAGCAAGGCCTCAGCGACACCGTCGACGCCATCTTCGAGGACTGCGGCCTGCCCCGGGCGATGATCGAGGCCCAGGATGGCTGGGTCAGCGTGGTCTGGATCGGCCGCTTCCTCTCGTCGGCCGCCAAGCGCCTCTACGACCTCGACGCGCTGCCGCCCTTCGACCACCCGCTCTGGCAGCACTGGCGCACCGCCGGCCAGCGCAGCGTCTCGCGCAGCCGCCTCGGGGCCCTGCACGACATGGCCCGGGCGCTGGGCTCGCCCCGCCTCGTCTACGCGAACCTGCCGACCATGGGCGAGCTGGCCAACCGCACCATCATCCTCGAGATCGACCGCAAGGGCCCGGGCCAGATCATCGCCCACATGCGCATGAAAGAGGCCCGCTTCCCCCTGTGGCCGCCGCTGGCCTGGAACACCATCGGCCTGCTCGAGGCCGTGCCAGGCATCTGGGGCCTGCCGCTCGCCCAGGTGCGCGTGCTGCACAGCCCCTTCGATCCGGTCGCCCCGACGGCCGATCTGGTGCTCGAGGTGCGCTACGAAGAGCGCCAACCCCTGCTGATCGCCCTGGCCATCACGCTCGTCGGCCTCGCTGGCGCGATGTTGGTCGGCCTCGTGGCGGCCCCCCTGGCCGGCGCGCCGGCCGGCGGGCTGGGGGCCTGGGCCGGCGGCGCGACCGCGCTGGGGATCTTGGCCGTGCGCGAGCTGCGGCGCACCAGCGCGACCCAAGAGGCCGAGTCGGCGCGCCTCGGGGCGCTCATCCGCGAGGCCGACGAGCGCTACGCCGCCCTGTGGGAGGAGCGCATGCGCCTCCAAGAGTCGCTGCTGCACAGCCAGAAGCTGTCGCAGTACCTCTCGCCCGAGCTGGTGCGGCAGATCGCCGAGGACCCCAGCCGCCAGACCACGCTGGGCGGCGCGCGCACCGAGGCCGCCGTGCTGTTCATCGATCTGGTGGGCTTCACCCCCCGCACCGAGCGCCGCGACCCGGTCGAGGTGCTCGAAGAGCTCAACCTCTACTTCTCGTTCATCGACCCCGCCTTCGCCCGCCACGACGGCATCATCGACAAGCGCATGGGCGACGGCGTGATGGCGGTCTTCATCGCGCGCCCGGGCGAGCGGCTCGGCGGGGTGATCCGCCGGGCGCTGCGCTGCGGGGTCGACCTGCAGCGGGGGGTCGAGGCCTGCAACGCCGCCCTGCGCGTGCGCGGGGCCGACGAGCTGCGGGCGCGGGTCGGGGTGGCGGTCGGCGGCCTCGTCCAAGGCACGATGGGCTCGCCGGCCCGTTTTGAGTACACCGTCATCGGCGACGTGGTGAACACCGCCGCCCGGCTCGAGGGCCAGGCCCGTGCTGGGCAGATCGCCGTCCAGGCGTCCGTTTTCGACGAGATCTCTCTCGAGTCTCTGCCCGAGGTCACGCTGGTCGAGCGCCGCCACGTGGCGGTGAAGGGCAAGGCCGAGCTCGTCGACGTCGCCTTCCTCGCGCCCGCGCCTCTCGCGGCCTGAGCCGCCCGGAGCCCCTCCCATGCGGATCCCCCTCCTCCTCGCCGCCGCCGCCCTCTCCGCCTGCGCGAAGCTGCCCCCGCCGAGCCTGCGCGGCGCCGCCCACGCCGAGCTGGTCGACGCCGGCGCGGTGCGGCGGGTCGAGGGCCCCACACCCGACACGCCGACCCGGCTGCAGGTCTGCCCGGCGCTGCAGGCCCTGCGGATCGACGGGCTGCAGCTCGACGACGCCGACGGCGACGGCCACTGGCGGGCCGGCGAGCGCCTGCTGGTCGGCGCCGCGGTGGTCAACACCGGCGCGGCCCTGGTGCTCGACCCGGCGCTCACCGCCGACGGGCTGCCGCCGGGCTTCGGCCAGCCGGCGCCGATCGCCGAGGTGCACGCGCTCGAGCCGGGCGCGCCGGCCCTGCTGCACACCTGGATCGACGCGCCGCCCGCGCCGCAGCTGCTCGAGCTGCGCCTGCGGCTCACCGACAGCCGAGGAGCGGCCTGCCCTGGCGTGGCGGGCGTGCGGCTGCGGCTGGCGGTCGAGTAGCCGCTGTCTGCCGCGCCGCGGTGCCCTCAGCCGCCGCGGACGCCCTCCCACAGGGCCAAGACGGCCTCGACGGGCGCCAGGGGCGCGCCGAGGGCGGCGGCCAGCTCGGGCGAAGCCGGCCCGACCAGGGCGTGGGCGGCGAGGCCGAGGCGGGCCTGCTCTTCGGGATCGGCGGGCAGCGGCATCACCACCACCTCGGCCTTGGCGCCGTCCTGCGGGGCGAGGCTGGAGGTGGCCCGGCGCAGGGCGAGGCGCGCGTCGAGGCCGCTCTCTCCGCGGGCCGGGTCGAAGAGCAGGTGCAGCGACACCGCCTCGGCGCCGAGCACGGGCGCGAGCACCTCGGCCAAGAAGAGCTCGAGGCCCAGCGGCTCGCCCCAGGGCGGAGCGGCGAGCAGGCGCACCGGGCGGGCGCCCAGCGGGTCGAGGGCCGGCGCGGACGGCAGCGGCTCGACCGGCACCGGCAGCGCCTTGGCGACGAGCCCCCAGGACTCGCCCTGCAGCGGGGCCGAGGCGAGCAGGGCGCGGGCCCCGGCGACGAGGCGCACCAGGGTGGAGGGCGCGGGGCCCAAGGGGAAAATGACCAGCTCGACGTCGCGCAGGGCGGCGCGGAGCAGCCAGCTGCTGCGCCGGGCGGGGTGGCGGACCTCGAGCTCAGCGGCGGCCTCGGCGGCGAGCACGACCACCAGGGCGCCCCCGGGGCCGCACAAGGGCACGGCCTGGGCCAGGGCGGCCTCCATCAGCTCGAGGCGGGGGCGGTCGACCGGCAGCAGCATGGCGGCCCGGCCGGCGGGCTGCAGCGGCCGGCGGGCCAGCAAGCCCGGGAGGGCGGCGGCGCCGACCCGCTCGAGGCCCTGGTCGATGCCCTGCAGCGACCAGCGCGAGACGGCCCGGGGCAGCAGCAGCAAGAGGCGGCGCAGCAGCTCGCGGGCGAGGCGCTCCCACTCGGCGCCCAGCGCGAGCATGGCGCCCGGATCGGCGCCCCCGAGCTGGCCCACCAGCTCTTCGGCGGCGCGGCCCAGGCGGTCGCCGTCGAGCGAGCGGCGCAGGCCGGCGCGGCTGGCCAGGGTCCAGCCCCCGTCGAGCGGGCCCTCGGGGTCGCGGGCGAGGCGCGAGACGCGGGCGCAGGCGTGGGCGCGCACGGCGGCCTCGAGCTGGGCGGGGCTGCGGCGGGGCAGCGACCAGGCGAAGCCGGTCTCGCGCACCAGCGGGCAGCCGCCGGTCGACAAGCGCAGAACAGCGACCTGCACGGCGAGCTCGAGGTCAGGCTCGTCCGGATCCCACGCGCCCTGGGCGCGCAGCGGGCCGACCGGCAGGGCGCAGGGCACGGCGCCGGGCACGGCCGGCCAGCGCAGGGGGGCGTCGGCGGCGGCGTCGTGGGGCAGCAGGTGCAGGCTGAGCACGTCGAGCGCGCTGCGGGCGAGGCCGGCGGGGGGCAGGCCGCGGCCCAAGGCGACGGCGCGGGGCGAGAGGCGCAGCCGGCGGAGCTGGACGCTCAGCTCGGCCGGGGGCGCCCCATGGTCGGCGCGCACGATCAGGTGCGGCGCCTGCACCTCGCCGAGCACCGCGGCGACGGCGGCGGCGGGGGAGAGGCCGGGGCAGCGGCGCAGGCGCAGGGTGGGGGCGCCGAGCAGGCCGACGGGCAGCAGCGGGGCGGTCGCCTCGGCCGGGCGCAGGTCGAGCACCCACAGCTCGGTGACCGCCGGCTGGCCGAGCAGGCCGACGACCGCGAGGGCCAGGGCCTCGCCGGGGGCGTCGGCGACCAGCGCGACCGCCACCGCCCCAAGCTGGTCGAGGGCGCGCTCCAGCGCGGCGTCATCGGCGCCGGGGGTGCGGGGCGGGGCCTCGGGGGTGCGGGCGGACATGAGCGGCCTGGGCGCGGGGGAGCGGCGGGAGGACCGCCTATCCCGGCGAGGGCCCCCTCCGCGCGGAGGCGGCGGGCCGTCCGCGCACCCGGGGCGGCGCCCGCGGCGGCGCAGGGCCCCGCCCGCGACCCGCGGGGCGCCAGCCCGAGGCCGGGTCAGCGCACCCAGACCTCAAGCGCCGCGCTGCCCGGGTTGTCGCCGATGGTGCAGGCCGCCGCGCCCTCGATGGTCGCCAGCGTGATCGGGTCGGTCGAGGCGGCGCGCCGCAGGTAGGTGCTGCGGTCGGCCTGCTGGTGGTCGGCGCCGGGGATCGGCGTGAACACCGTCGAGCAGGTCGATCCGCAGGATGCGCCGAAGCTCGACCAGCCCGCCGCGCCGAACTTGGCCGTGAGCGGGGTGCTCGGCAGGCCCTCGGGGTAGCGGCAGCCGGCCACGACCGAGCCGCTCGCCCAGTCGAGGCGCAGCTCGGTCCACGCGATGCCCTCTGCGCGGTTGTACTGGGTGGGGTCGACCCGGTCGCCGTAGATCGGGGCCGCCTCGGCCAGCCGGGTCCAGCCGCCGCCGCCGGTGGTCATGTCGCAGGCCGCCGCGCCGTGGGCGAGCAGGTAGGTGCCGTCGGGGGCCTCGGGCCAGCGCTCGAGCAGCGTGGCGCACGAGTCGACCGCCGGGCAGCCCGCGGTGCCCCACTGCCAGATCCGCCGGTTGTTGTCGTCGCAGTCGACGTCTTCGAGCACGCCGTCGGCGTCCTCGTCGGCCAGCAGGTCGAGGGTGACCGTGCCGCTGGCCGGCGCCGCCATGCGGTTGCCCGCCGCGTCCTCGAGCCACAGATAGACCTCGTGCTCCCGCTCCTCGAGGGGCAGGCGCAGGCGCGCGCTGCCGGTCCAGGCGGCCCAGGGCGAGCATGCGCCCACCTCGTCGCTCACGCAGGCGCGGGCGACGCCCGATGGCTCGGTGACGGTCGCTGACACGTCGACGTAGCGGTCATGGCTCACACCCGATCCGTCGCCGATGATCAAGGCGCTGACCACCGGCGGGCTCAGGTCGCGCGTGAGGCCCACCTCGGTCACCGCGCGCCGGATCCACAGATCGACCAGGGCGGTGCCCGAGTTGTCCCCGGTCGTGCAGCGCGAGACCCCCTCAGGCGTGCCGATCGACAGCGCGCCGCCGCCCAGGGGCATGTCGACGGTGACCCTGCGGCTGGCGCGGGTCACCGTGGCGTCGGCGACCCGCGTGAACGGGAAGCCGCAGGTCGAGCCGCAGCTGCGCGGATCGAGCTGCCAGGCTGCGTCTCCACGGCGCCAGGCGAGCAGGTTGGTGCCGGGCAAGTTCTCGGGGAAGCGGCAGCCCGCGACCACCGAGCCCGACACGTGCTGGACCGCCAGCTCGTCGAACTCCAGCCCGAGCGTGTCGATGCCCGCGGCCGAGACGTCGGTGCCGATGAGGCGGACGCCGGTCGCCACCCGCGTCCAGCCGCCGCCGTCGGTGGTCATGTCGCAGCTGACCTGCCCGGCGTGCAGGGTGTAGGTGCCGTCGCCGGCGCTGCTGTCGAGGAAGGCGATGGCCGCGCAGTCGGTGGCCGGGCAGTCGGCGCTGCGGCCGATCAGGCCCTCGTCGACGTCGCCGTCGCAGTCGTTGTCGAGCAGATCGCAGCCCTCGATGACGCCGGGGTGCACGGTGCGGTCGGCGTCATCGCAGTCGACGTCATCGGTGTGGCCGTCGCGGTCCTCGTCGCGGGGCAGGTCCAGCGTGATCGCCGCGACGGTCGGCGCCGGGCTGCGGTTGCCCGCGCCGTCCTCGAGCCAGACCGAGACGGTGTGGGGGCCGTCGACCGCCGGCACCCGGCGCACAAAACGGGCCGCGAAGGGCTCCCAGTCGGCGCAGGTGGCGCCGGGCCCCGCGTCGACCACGAGGCACATGCGCGCGATGCCGGTGGCGTCGGTGGCGTCGATCTCGACGTCGAGCTCGCGATCCCGCGCGGTGGTCGCGCCCCCGTCGAGGCGCAGGGCGGTGAGGGTCGGCGGGGTCGTCTCGCCCGCCGCGGTCACCGTGAAGGTCTGGTCGCGGCTGAGGTTGCCCGCCTGGTCCCACAGGCACACGCGCCCGGCGTAGGGCCCCGGGGCGAGACCGCTGACCACGCCCGCGCCCTCGGCGCTGGCCCCGCTCAGCGCGAGATCGGCCACCAGGCGCTGATCCAACCGGCACGAGGGCGGCGCGGCCCCCGCGCGCGCCACCAGCGCCAGCCGCCGCAGGCCCGCGCCCGCGTCGCTCGCGCCCCGGTAGCTGTACGAGAACCCGCCCACTGCCCCGCTGACCGTCAGCGCGGGCGCCACCGGGGCGACGTTGTCATAGCGCACCCGTACGGTCACCGGCGCAGACAGCCGGCGCTCTTCGCCCCGCAGCCAGACGGTCAGGCTGGTGCCCTCGCCATCGGTGCGGTCGAGGTAGCTCAGGGTCGGCGAGAACGCCCTCCAGCGCTCACAGGTCGCGCGGCGGGGGGCGACACAGACCTCGGTGGGCGGGGTGCCGGCGGGGTCGACGTCGAGGTGCAGGGTCAGGGTGCGGTCGCGGGCCCAGCCGGTGCCCTCGTTGACCTGCACCCCGCGCAAGACCGGCGCCGGCGCCCGCGCCCGGTCGGCGCCCGCGCCCGCGGCCCGGGTGGCCCCTTCGCCGCCGGTGTCGCCCGGCGCGCCCGCCGGCGCCCCGCAAGCCGTGAGCCCCCACACCACGCCGATGATCCCGAGCTGTTGCGCGCGCATCTCCGCCTCCGACCCGGGCGACCATCGGCCGGGCGCGGCCGACCTTGAGCGCGCCGGGCCCAGGACAAGCGGAGCGCCCCGGGCGCCGCGCCGGGCGGCGGACGGCGCCCCGCCCAGGGTTCGCCGGGGCCCCGGGGCGGGCCGAGGTCCCGCCCCGCCCGGCTCCGTCGGGCTGCGCCCGACCGGCCTGCGGCCGCCCGCGGGGCCGCCTCGCGCCCCGAGGGGGGCGGCTGGGCGGAGGCGGGGAATAACGTGGTGGTCGCCCATGAGCGCGGCTTGGGGCGCGCTGTGGGTGCTTGTGTTGGGCTGCTGGTTTGGGTGTGCGCGCGGCCAAGTCCAGCGGTTGGGCGCGCCGCGCAGCCCCGCGCCCGGGCGACCAGAGGGGGCGCGCAGCGCAGTCGGCGCAGCCGACCGAGCCGGGCGGACGGCGGGCCCGACGCGCAGCGGCGGCGCGCGGCCCGGGGCCCCGGCGACGCCCGGCGGGGGCCCGAAGGCGCCCGAGGCAGGGAGCGGCCGAAAACGACGAAGCCCCGAGCGAGGGCCCGGGGTTCGTGCAGAGGGAAGGATGGCTCCGGCAACTGGACTCGAACCAGTGACCTAGCGGTTAACAGCCGCTTGCTCTACCGACTGAGCTATGCCGGACCATGCCGCAGTCGTATCACAGCCCTCGAAACGCCGCAAGGCCCTGCGCCCGGTTTTTCTCTGTCGGCGTCTCAATCACCGTAACGCGCCTTGTAACGTGGTGTTTGATGCGCTGCGATCACTTCACCGCAGGGCTGGCCAGGGCCGCCAGCTCGGCCTGGGGCAGGCGGGCGATGCGGGGGCGCAGGGTCTCGGCCATGGGCCCGGCCAGACCGGCCTGGGCGACCGCCATCGCGCGGTCGATCGGCATGCGGTCGAGCTTCTCGACCGCGACGAGCGCGAAGCCCTTGGCGTCCGTGCGCCCCATCCACCCGATGATGACCGGCAGCGCGGCCTCTTGGTGGTCGGTCAGCAGGCACTCGGCGGCGCGGATGCCGACCCAGGTCGGCTGCTTGGCGTTCTCGGTGAGGTAGACGAGGTCCTCGACGAGGGTCGGCGAGAGCGGCGCGAGCGCGGCGCAGGTCGGCGCGCCCTCCCGCACCACCAGCGCCCGGTAGAGCGCCTCTTGGGTGGGGCTCGGGCTGGGCGCCGGGTCCGCCCCCAGCGCTGCGATGAGGGCGAGGCTGCTCAAGGTCGGGGTCGGCATGGGGTCCTCCTGCGGTCAGGGTGTGGGCGCCGGGGCGCCGCGCGGTGCACGGCCGGTGGGCGCGCCTTGTTCATGCGGTCACCGCTCGACGCGCGGCCGGCCGGGTCCGCGCGTGCGGCGGGCTGCGGACGCGGGGCGACGCGGGGCTCAGAGCGCGCCGGCGTAGCGGTGCGAGACCCCGGCCTGCTCGTCGGTGATGACGTCTTGCGCGAGACACGAGCGGAAGTCACAGACAGGGTAGGGGAACATGTTGTTGTCACCCAGGTTGTTCTCGCAGCCCCGCGCGTTGGTGCACTCGGGGGTGTCGTCGAGCGCGTCCCAGTAGTCGTAGCTGCTCTCGACCGGGTGGAAGAGGCCCATGTAGTGCCCGACCTCGTGGGCCAAGGTCTCGCCGTAGAGCTGCACGTCTGCAGGCTCAAAGGTGCCGTCGCCGCCGGCGTTCGCCACCCAGCTGATGACCACCGCGGCCCGCTTGGTCGCGACCAGCGTGCCCGGGATGCCGCCCGAGATGCCGTAGGTGTTGCGCTGGTTGCCGACGGTGTCGCCGATCACGACCGTCACATCGTTGTCGTCGCCCTCATCGGCGGCGAGGCTGCGGATCTCGGCCGAGCCGCCGTCGTACATGGTCGGCAACACCGGGTCGAGGTCGGTCGCGGTGTAGCGGACCTCGAGCGTGATGCCCGCCGCCGCCCAGACCTCGGCCCAGCGCTCGACCGCGGCCTCGGTGCCCGCCACGACCTCGTCGTCGTCGGACAGGCCATCGGCGTAGGCCACCAGCGCCCGCACCGTCGCGTCGCTGGTGTCGTCGTCGCTCTTGAGCTGCAGGGTCAGGTCGATGTCGACGTTGTTGACGTAGTAGCCGTTGTTGTTGGTGGTCGCGATGCCCACGTACCAGATGCCGGCCCGCAGCGGCGCGTCGGCCGCGCGCACAGGCCAGTTCACCGCCATGTCGCGCGCCTCGGGGAAGATGGCGCCGGTCAGGCTGTAGTCGCCGTACCAGTCCTCCCAGTAGAAGACCCGCTCGCCCGCGGGGTCCTCGATGTACTCGACCGAGACGAGCTGGTCGGCCTGGGCGGTCAGCAGCATCGAGGTCTCGCCCTCGTTGACGTCGACCGCCACGACGGCGATGCCGTCGTTTTGGCTGGCCTCGCTGGTGCGGATGGTCCGCAGGCTGCCGTCGACGCTGACCTGGTCGCCGCTCTTGCCGTCGCCTTCGGTCGGCACGCAGCCGGCGAGGCCGAGGCCCGCCAGCAGGGTCACCGCCGCTCTGCACCGACCCGCTGCACGCACTTGTCCACCCATCGCTGCCTCCCCGGGCGCCGCGGGCCCGCACCCGCCGAGCATAGCCGCGCGCCTGCCCGGCCGCCCCGCGCCCGGCCCCCGCTTGAGGTCTCCGTTGGTCTCGCGTGGGCCGTGGACCGGCGCAGCCCGAGCTGGCCGCAACATGATGATCATGCGTGTGACAGGTGCGACTGCGGGCGCCGGGACCGCGCGAGGAGCGCGCCGCGCGCAGGGCGCCCCTGCGGCAGGGGGCGGAGCGGCCGCGCAGCGGGTCGCGGGGCGCAGCCGCGCGACGGAGCGCAGCGACCCCGCGCAGCACCCGGCCCGCCGGGCCCGACCGGCGGGGCCGCCCCGGTGGCGCTTCAGCGCGGAGCACCCCGGTCGTAGCGGTTCAGGCGCCCCTCGCGGACGAAGCCCGCCAAGAACATGCCCGCCGCCTGGGCCAGCTCGACCGCGAGGCTGCTCGGCGGCCCCACCGAGACGATGCCGGGGATGCGCGCCACCAGGGCCTTCTGCACGATCTCCATGCCCACCCGGCCGCTGACCACCAGCAGCCGGTCGGGGATCGGGCAGGCCTCGGCCCGCAGGCGCGCGCCGATGACCTTGTCCACGGCGTTGTGGCGGCCCACGTCCTCGCGGGCCAGCTCGAGCCGCCCGTCGAGGTGAAAGAGCCCGGCCGCGTGCAGCCCGCCCGTCGCGTCGAAGCGGGGCTGGGCCGCCCGCAGCGCCGCCGGCATACCGAGCACCACCTCGACCGGCGGTGGCTGAAACAATGGGAGAAGCTCATGTTTCATGATGACCCGGTCGATGCTCGCCTTGCCGCAGACCCCGCAGCTGCTGCTGGCGAAGAGCGCCCGGTCGGCGGCCCGGGCCCGCAGCGCCGGCACGCCGGGAGAGAGCCGGATGTGCATGGTGTTGCCGCGTGGATCGAGCGGATCGTCGAGCTGAGCCATCGCCGCCACGTCGTCCCAGCCGTCGATGACCCCCTCGGTGTAGAGGAATCCGGCGGCCAGATCCAGGTCATCACCGGGGGTCCGCATGGTGACGGCGGCCGGCTGCCCCTCGATCCGCAGCTCGAGCGGCTCTTCGACCACCAGCGCCTCGTCAAAAGCCTGGGCCGCGGCCCAGCCTTCGCCAGCCCGTGCCCGCAGGGCGCGCACCCGCGCCACGCCCGACCTCGTGTCCGCCGGGGCTGCGCCCTCTGCGCTGCCTGAACCGCCCATCCGCCCTCCCCACCGCCGCTGGGCTATCCTCGGCCCGGCCGCCGGGGCGGCCGCGAAAGGGGGTCAGGTGCAGCGCGGCGTTCGCAGGCCCCCACCCCTCAGCCTCGTCGACCTCTGCGCCTTTGCGCTCGGGATCGTGCTCTTGGCGGTCCATGCGGTCTGGCTGTCGCGGGCCAGCGCGTCGATGGAGGGCGACGAGTCGACCTTGGTGGGCATGCAGGTCTGCGCCCGGGCGGCGATCGAGGGGGGTGATCTGGGGGCGCTCTGGTCGTGCCCGCCGTCGACCCCGTACCCGCCGCTCGTGCCGCTGAGCGCGGCGCTGCTGAGCCTGCCGTTTGAGAACAGCATGCAGGTGCTCAACCTCAGCCTTCTGCCGTGGGAGGCGCTGCTGCTCGGGGCCGCCTGGCTCGGGCTGCGTCGACACGGCGGGCCCTGGGCCGGTCTCGCCGCGGTGGGCGTGGCCGCGGGCATGGTGACGCCCCGCAGCGTCTGGGGGCACTTCTACACCGAGCTGCCGATGATGGCGGTGGCGCTGTGGGGCGCGGTGCTCTGGGACCGCAGCGCCGGGCTGACCCGCCGCGTCCCGAGCCTGCTGCTCGGGCTGTGCATGGGGCTCGGCTTGCTCATCAAGTGGAGCTTCGGCTTCTTTTGGGCGGCGCCGATGGGTCTGGCCCTCGGCTTCGCGCTCGCCCGCGCCGCGGTCCGCCCTGGGATCGGCGCGCTGGTCGGCGCGGCGGCCCTCGTCGGCACGATCGGCGTGGGGCGGTGGGCGCTCGGCCGCGCAGAGCTGACCCTCCCGGTCCAGGCCTTGGCGCTGGTGGCTGGGCTGCTGCTGCTCGACCGGCTGGCGGCCCTCCGCTGGCCAGGGCCCCGCCGGCCGGGTCCGCTGGTTGCGCCGGCCCTCGCCGCCCTCGGCGCCGCCCTCGCCGGTGGGCCCTGGTACGTACACGAGCGGCGGATCGTGGCCGAGTTCTTCCGGCGCAACCTGCAGGGTGAGTTCGCCGGCGACAGCCTCGGCCTCGCCCAGACCTGGGCCTTTTACCCCGCGGCCCTCGTCAATTGCCTCGGCGGGCTCAGCCTCGGGCTGCTGGGCCTCGGCCTCGTGCGGGCGGTCGCCGCGCCCCGGTCCTTGCCCGCCCGGGCCGCGCTGGCCTTCGCCTGCGGCTTCCTCGCCCTGATGGCCTCGCCCTACCGCGCAGACCGCTACCTCGTGGCTGGTTTTGGGCTGCTGGTCCCCATCATCGTCGGCGCGCTGCCCTGGGGCAGCCGGGCCGCCCCCGCGCTCGGCCTGGGCGTCGGGCTCGCCGCGCTGGTCGGGCAGGGCGCCTGGCTGGCCGACCGGTCCCACGCCGCGGGCTGGCTGCGGTGGGGCCAGGGCGGGCAAGAGCGCATCATCTTCGGCAACACCGCCGAGGACGTCGCGCAGGCGATCCAGATCGTGCGAACCGCCGGCCCTCGGCGCTACACCCTGCTGCCGCCCCCCCAAGACGCGGTCGCGCCGCTCCGCATGGCGCTCGACGTGGTGGGTGAGGCCCTTCCGGCCGGCGAGCGGTGGTGGGTGGTGATCGAGGACCACAGCCGGCCCCGCTGCGTTGGCTGCCTGCGCGGCGAGCTTGAGCTGCGCGGCGCCGCGCCGTGGAGCGAGCTGATGGACGGCCGCGGCGCGCCCGAGGTCGGCCCCCGTGCCCTCGAGCGGCGGCCGGCGGGCACGCCGCTGGCCCTGATCCAGCTGGCGACCACCAGCGAGAGCGCGCAGATGGGTGATCTCAAGCAGCGCACCGACGCGTGGGCGGCGGCGGGGCTCGAGCGGGTGACCGGGCGCGTGGTGGCCGACCCGGTGCTCGGTGACGTTCAGGTCGAGGTCTGGGCGGCGCCGGCGGGCCCAGACGACGGGCCGGGCGACCCGCGATAAGGCGGCGGCCCCGCTCACCCCTCGACCGCTTGGAGCAGAACATGGGCGCCGTGCGCACCTTCATGGACCACCACTACCTCCACTTCAACAGCCGTGAGGTGGTCGCCGCCGCCAAGGCCTACGAGGCCCACCTCGCGGCGGGCGGCAAGATGATGGTGACCCTCGCCGGCGCGATGAGCACCGCGCGCATCGGCCGGATCTTGGCGCGCATGATCCGCGAAGACAAGGTCCACGCCATCTGCTGCACCGGCGCGAACCTCGAAGAGGACATCTTCAACCTGCTCGCAGCCAACGAGTACGAGATCATCCCCGACTACCGCGGCCTGCGCGCAGAAGACGAGAAGGACCTCTACGACCGGGGCTTCAACCGGGTGACCGACACCTGCATCCCCGAGACCATCATGCGCCACCTCGAGGACCGCCTCATCGACCGCTGGGCCAAGGCCTGCGCCGACGGCGAGCGCAAGATGGAGAGCGAGTACCTCTTCGACATCCTCGACGACCCGACCCTGGCCCAGCACTACCAGATCCCGGCCAGCGACTCGTGGATGCTCGCGGCCAAAGAGAAGGGCATCCCCGTCTACGCCCCCGGCTGGGAAGACAGCACCACCGGCAACATGTTCGCCGCGGCCTGCTGGCGCGGCGACGTGAGCTCGCACGGCTGCGTGAAGTCGGGCACCGAGCAGATGGTCCACCTGATGAAGTGGTACCTCGCCAACAACAACGCCGGGGCCGGCAAGCCCAGCGTCGGCTTCTTCCAGATCGGCGGCGGCATCGCCGGCGACTTCGCCATCTGCGCGGTCCCGACGATGATCCAAGACCTCGAGATGGAAGACTGCCCGTTCTGGGGCTACTTCGCCCAGATCAGCGACGCGGTCACCAGCTATGGCGGCTACTCGGGCGCGGTGCCCAACGAGAAGATCACCTGGGGCAAGCTTGAGGTCGACACGCCCAAGTTCATGATCCAGAGCGACGCCACCATCGTCGCCCCGCTGGTCTTCGCCTACCTGCTCAACGACTGAACGCCGTGTAACGCCCGATGATCAGGGCGTTACAAGCAGCGCCGTCGGGCGCCCCGCCTGCGGCGGCCGGGTGGGCGCCCCGCTCGCGGCCCGCGCCCGCCCGAGCCACGGTCTCGGGCGGGGCCGCTCGGCCCTGCGGGCCGGCGCTGCGCGCCGCGGCGCGCCCCCCCTGGCGCGGGGCCCGCTGCACAACACACTGAAACTACGCTGTTTCAGCGTGGTGCACTCAGGCCGGCGCCGGCGGCAGGGCCCGTCCGTCGCTCAGGCGGGCCGTCCACAGCTCGCCGGTCGGGCGCAGCGGCCAGCGCCCCGGCGTGCGGCGGTCGGGGCGGACCCCGGCGGGATCGAGCCATGGCACGCTGTCACCGCGCAGCCAGGCCGCCACGGCCTCGCCGGCGGCGAGGCCACAGCTCACGCCGAAGCCGCCCAGGCCCGCGCACCAGTGCAGGCCAGGCAGGGCCGGGTCGGGGCCGAGCATCGGGCGCCGGTCGGGGGCGAAGGTGCGCAGGCCGCTCCAGCCGGTGCGCCAGCTCGGGGCGCCCAGCCCGGGCAGCCAGGCCCGCGCCTTGTCGGCGGTCAGGGCCTGGGCCCACAGCGCCGCCTCCCCCGCGCTCTCGGCGCCGGCCGGCCAGTCGACCCGCTCGTCGCAGCCCGACAGCAGCCAGCCCTCACCCTCGGGCCGGGCGTAGAGGCCCAGATCGTCGATCCAGACCCACGGGTGGCCGGCGGGCGGCGGCGGGCCCCCCGCGCTGAGCAGCAGGGTGCGCCGCACCGGGATGAGGTGGCGGGCGAGGCCCGCGGCGGCGGCGAGGCCCGCGCACCAGGCGCCGGCGGCCAGCACCACCGCGTCGGCGGCGACCCGGCGCGGGCCGGCCGGCGCGTCGATCCACACGCCAGCCACCCGCCCCGCGGCCACGTCGAGGGCCCGGACGCTCTGCCCGGTGCGCAGATCAGCCCCCGCCGCCCGCGCGGCGGCGAGCTGCAGGTCGATGAGGGCCGAGGCCGAGGCCACCCGCTCGTCGGGCAGCCACCAGCCCTCGGCCAGCGGGCTGCCGCGCAGCAGGGGCGCGACCTCGGCCAGCGCGGCGCCGCGCCGGTGCTCGACGACGACGCCGGCGGCGCGCAGGTGGGCCACCCCGTCGTGCAGGTGCTCGGGCTCGTGGCAGAGGCCGAGCAGCGCGCCGGTGCGCCAAGACGCGCCGGTCTGCCCGGTCGCCTCGAGCGCGCAGAGCCGGTCATGGGTGCGCAGCGCGAGCGCCCGCTCGTAGGGGTCCTCGCCGAGGCGCCGCACCATGCCGGCGTTCTCGGCGGTGGCGCCCAAGCCCGCCTGGGTCCGCTGCTCGAGGATGAGGGCCGGGCCGCCCAGCGCGGCGGCGACGCTGAGGCCCGCGATGCCGCCGCCGATGATGACGACCGGGGCCGCGGCGGGCAGGGGGCTCACCAGGGGGCCTCGGCGCGCTCCTTCTGATCGACCTGCACCACGAACATCAGGCGGCTGTCTGCCTGGGCCTGGCCGCGCGAGCGCCGCCCCTCGGCGTAGTCGACGCCGACCCGCACGCCGGGGTTGACCTC
The DNA here is from genome assembly GCA_046051725.1 of Pseudomonadota bacterium. Taxonomy (GTDB): domain Bacteria; phylum Myxococcota_A; class UBA796; order UBA796; family UBA2385; genus JAEUKK01. Next base: position 23,620 of record JBJONS010000059.1, read on the forward strand.
GACGGTCGCGCCGGCCACCCAGGGCGCCTGCTTGTCGGGCGGCACGAGCAGGCGGCTGGCGACGTGGGCGCCGATGTGGGCGGTGAACCACTCGCCCCGGTGCCCGACCCCGACGGTCGGCTCGTTGAACAGGTTGCTCGCGTGCATCGGGCCGGTGTTCCAGGCGCCCCAGAGGTAGGCCAGCTTCGGCGCGCCGATCCAGCCCTCGGCCGAGGGGCGGATGGCGAGGTCGCGCAGGTTGTCGCGAAAGGCCGCGCCGCCCGCCTCGACGCCGAGGAAGCGCCAGTGCTGGCCCACCCGGCCGGCCACGCCGCCGTAGAGCGTGCCCTCGCCGAGGCTGTAGCGGGGCGCCGACCAGTCATCGAGCTGGGTGGGCGCGAGCTGCGTGTTGCCGACGATCAACGCGCCTTCGAGGCCGAGCTGGCCGGTGAAGGTCAGGCCGCTGGCCGTGCGGTGCCGCAGCTGCAGGTGCCCGTTCATGCCCGCAGTGCGGTAGCGGTAGGTGGGGTTGGCGCGGAAGTCATCCACTTCGGCGCGCACCGTGCCGGTGCCCAGCTCGACCTCGGTGCCCTCGACCGCGGGGCGGGTGGCGCCGAGCAGCGCGGGCAGGGCGAAGGCGAGGGGGAGGGCGCGGAGGCGCGCGGCGCGGAGGGGCTTGGCCATCGGTCACCTCGGGGTGCGCACCGGCGGGTGCGCGGGGGGGCTGGTGCGCCGGCGCTCAGGGGGGAGGCGGGGCGCCGTCCCCGCCGGCGGGGGGACCGGCCCGGCCCAGCTCATCATAGGCCACGGTCAGGCGCAAAAGGGTGCGCTGATCGGGGACCTCTTGGTCTGCCCCCGCCGTGCGCGCCGCGTACTGCGCGCCCAGCCAGAGGCCGACGCCGAGGTGCAGGTCAAGGGTGCCCATGAGGACCGCCTGGCCGCCGTCCACGCTGGCCCGGACCCGCGGGGAGCGGTGCCCGAGCCCGATGGTGGCGGCCATGTCGCGGGCCCCCGTCTGCGGCCCCGCCCACACCCTCCCCTGGACGTATAGCCGCTCGCTGGGCCCAGCCCAGGCCTCGAGGCTCGGCCGCAGCTTCAGCCCGCCGAAGTCGGGGTGGCCGACCACCGCCGGGCCCGCCGCGGCCCCCCAGCGGCGCGCGGTCCAGCCGGCCCGGGCGGCGAAGACGCCGGTCCACAGGGTGCCTTGGTAGGCGTCGTCGGCCACCGTGCCGGTCTCGGCGACCAGCGGGGTCGCCTCACCGATGCCCAGCCCCCCCTCGGCCTGCCACCACAGACCGCGGGCCGCGCGGGCGGTGAAGCCGAGGTAGCCCATGGCCTCGTCAATGTCGTAGGTCTGGCTGGCCGCGTCGCCCTTGACGCCCTGGCCGATGGCGTAGCGCCCGTAGCCGATGGCCAGCAGCGCCTCGTGCGCCGGGCGCGGCGCGGCCTCCCCCGCGGCGGCAGGGGAGGGGAGCCCGAGGGCCAGCGCGGCGACCGCGGCGAGGCGGCGCGTCACGGCTGGGTCGGCCGCCACACGACCTGCCGCAGGAAGCGGGCGTCGAGGTACTCGCGCTCGATGACCTGGGCCATCTCTTCGGGGCTGCGGAACTGGTCGTAGTCGACCCGAATGACCGGGATGGTCCGCGAGATGTCTTCGATGAAGCGGCCGTATTCGGTGTAGAGCGCGGTCAGGTACTCGAGCGTGATGCCCGACTCGACCGACCGATCACGGGCCCGCACCCGCTCGAGGCTGCGCTCGGGGCGCACGTCGAGGTACACGATGACGTTGGGCCGGCACATGAAATTGCTCATGTGGCGGAAGAGCCCCAGGTAGGTCTGGTAGTCGCGCTCCTCCATCAAGCCGAGGTCGACCAGCATCTTGGCGAAGACCGCGTCCTCGTAGATGGTGCGGTCCTGCACGCCGCCGCCGCCGCGCCAGATGATCTCTTGGTGCTGCTGGAACCGGCGGTTGAGCAGGTAGATCTGGGTCGGGAAGGCGTACTTCGCCGTGTCGCGATAGAAATCAGCGAGATAGCTGTTGTCGGCGACGGGCTCGTAGTACACCGGCAGGTTCAGGGTCGCGCCCAGCCGGGTCGCGAGCGTGCTTTTGCCGGCGCCGATCATGCCGGCGATGCCGATGAAGATGTCTGCGAGCCGTTCCATGTCCCCCACCTCGCGTGGCCGCTCAGCGCACCGACGCGTTGTTCCCGCTGCGGTTGCGCGGCACGGCCGCGGCGAAGAGCGCGGCGAGGCGGCGGCCCAGCGGCCCGCCGGCCAGCGGACCGGCGGGGCTGCGGCGGTCGGGGCTGACCCGGCCCGCGCCCCCGGCCACGGCCCGCAGCAGGGCCCCGATGAGGCCCCGGGCGCCCGCGCAGGCCCCCGTGGCGGCCCGCGGTCCCCCGCTCGATCCCCGCTGCTCTGCCACGGCCACCCCCGGCGGTCGCTCCGCGCGTCCGCTCCTCCACGTAGCCGGCCGGATGCCCGCGGGCCCGGCGCGCTCAGCCTCCGCGCTGCTGGTCGCGGTCCCAGCCCTCGATGGTCAGGGCGTCGAAGCGCTCGAGGCCGTAGCGCTCGACCATGCCCGAGACCGTCGAGACGTAGGTCGGGCTCGAGGCGTACTTGGGCGCGATGGCCCGCAGGTAGGCCCGCCAGTCCGCCCAGAGGGGCTGGAAGCGGCGGAAGTGCGGCCCGTTCATGATCTCGGCGTGGTGGGCGATGCTCTCGTCGATGGACGGGTAGCTGCGGTAGGACGCGCTGGTGCGCCGCCACTTGCCGCCGCGGAACTCGCGCGTCCGCAGCTTCACCGCGCCGCCTTTGACGCCGAACAGGTTGTTGTGGCGGCGGGTCAGGCTGCTGCGACCCCAGCCGCTCTCGACGATGGCCTGGGCCACGGTCACCGAGGGCGGCACCTGGTGCTCGCGGCCCGAGCGCATCGCCTTGGGCAGCACCATGCGCAAGAACCGCCCGCGGTGGTCCTTGGGCCAAGCCCGCGCTTGCTCCTCGATCAGCAGGGCGAGCCCGGCCTGCTGCAGCTCATCGTCCACGCCGTAGACCCACAGCAGCTCGGCCTTCTCGCGCACCGCCTCCCAGTCGCCGGCCGCGGCGAGGGCCCGGGCCTCGGCCAGCGAGACCACCTGCACGCCCCGCGCGCGGGACTCGACGACGACCCGCGCCGCGTCGACCGCCACCTTCGCGCGGTCCGCGGCGGGGGTGCCGCCCACCGCAGCGAGGGCCGCGTCGACCGCGGGGGGCAGCGCGCCCTCTTTCGCGAGCTCGGGCAGCGCCAGGTCGGCCCAGGGGCCCTCGGCCGCGGGGGGCGGCGCGGTCGGCTCGGCCCCAGGGGGACCGCCGTACACCGCCGCCTCTTGTGCCAAAACAACGCCAAGCACGGCAACAATCGCAGGCGTCTTCAAGGTGCCGGGCAGGCGCAGCAGCGCCCCCCAGCCCTTGAGCCAAGGTCTATCGGTCATCTTGACCTGCCAAGAGTCTGTGCGAGGGGAGCCACGCCCGGAGGTTCGGGCGTCGAGGTGGGCGCGCTACCGGCGGGGACACGTTCCCCGATGGGTGGAGCTGGACACCAAGGCTCACTCCCGCGCGGTGGTGCACACAGCGCGACCGTCCGCCGGACGGAGGGGAGCGCTGCGTCCGCGGCTCCGCGAATGGCGGCCGGGACTTGGCGCTCTGGGTCGCCGCTCCCGCGCGCTGGTCGTGGAACCAGGGGGGGAACGGGCTGACCCGCCGAGGCTACGACAGCCGGCCGGTCGGCGCAACCGGGGGACGCCCGCAGGCGGCCGGCCCCGTGTCCGGACGGGGCGCCTGCCTCGCATGGATGTGCTTCAAACAAGGCGGTTCGATCTGGACCGCGCGGGCAGGGCCGCCCCGAGGTCCGCGCCCATTGTGTCAAAGGAATGTCAAGAGGGCGTGGAACATGCAGACAAGATGAGCCTGCAGCCGCCGCATCCAGGCGTGGCACGGCTGGGGAACAGCCGCGGGGCGCTCCACGCCAGGGCGCTCGCCCCCGGGCGCCGTGCGCTCAGCCGGCGGGCGCCGCGGGGAACAGCGGCAGCTGCACGGGCCGGCGGCGGACCCGCGGGCCGGGACGGGCGGGCGGGCCCGCGGGCGCGTGCGGCGGGGCCGGCGCCCAGGGCTCGGCGAAGAGGCGCTGCTGGCCGGGCAGCGGGGCGTCGGGCGGGCAGCGGGGCTCGGTGCGGTGGCGCATGGCAGCTCCGGGGCGTGCCCCGGTCTTCGGACCATCGGCGCCGCCTCCTAAGCCCCGATCAGCATCTGGCCGTCGATCTGGCGCAGGTCAGCGCGGCGCGGCCGGCGGCGGGCCGGCCAGCCCTGGACCCACCCCGGCCCGCACCGCGGCCATGAACTCAGGGCCGGGGTCGGGCTTGCGGTTGGTGTAGGCCGGGTCGGCCTCTTCAAACAGCGGGCTGCCCCGCATCAGGTGCACCTCGTGGTGGCCGAGCAGGTGCGTGATCTCGGGGTAGCGCGCCCGCAGCTCGGCGATGAGGCGCACGTTGGCGTCGACCTGCGCGGGCGTGAGCGGCCACTTGGCGCCGTCGCCGACGTTCTCGACGCCGATCGCGACGTGGTTGAGGCCGATCGCGTGACGGGCGGCTTGGGTCTCGGGCAGCAGGCGCCGCACGCTGCCGTCGCGGTCGACCAAGAAGTGCGCTCCGACGTTGACCGCGCCGCCGCGGCTCAGCTCGGGCCGGCCGGCGAGCCGGGCCGGCGCGAAGGTGTGCACGCAGCTCTGGGCGGTGGGGCCGGCGGTCCAGTGCAGCACGATGGCCCGCGGGCGCAGCGTGACCACCGCGGCGTCCTCGGCGGGCAGAGGCGACGCGGTGCGGTGGGCGCGCAGGTAGGCGGCCATCAGCGCCACCCGCTCTTCGTTGTGGGGCAAGAGCTGATCGACGATCCAGGGCGGATCGGCGAGGGCGGATGCCCCCCAGAGCAGGGCCGCGGCGGCCAGCGCCCCCCAGCGGGTCCGGGCCCTCACCGGCGCCGCCGGCGCAGCGCGGGCAGCAGCACCAGCAGGCCCAGGCCGCCCGCCGCGCAGCCGCTCGGCCCGAGCTTGACCCCCGCGCCGGGCGCGCTGGCCGCCGTGTCGCCCCCGGTCGGGCTGCTGTCGCCGCCGTCGCCGCCGCCCTCTCCCGGGGCGGCGCCCCCGTCTCCAGCGTCGGGGTCACCATCCGCGCCATCCGCGCCATCCGCGCCATCCGCGCCATCGTCCCCGCTGCCTGCCCCGCCGTCCGTGCCCCCGGTGTCGGCCGGGGCGCAGGGGTCCTCGCCGTCGAGCCGGAAGGCGCGGTTGAGCAAGGCGGCCGCCTCGGCGCGGCTCAGCTCTTGGTCGGGGCAGAACTGGTCGGCCGCGCAGCCGCTGGTCACGCAGGCCGCGGCCAGGGCCTCGATGAGGGGGGCCTGCTCGGCGCTGAGATCGGTGAACCGACCGGTCGGCGTGGCCGGGCTGAGGCCCATCGCCCGGGCGATCAACACCGCCCCTTCGTAGCGGGTGATCAGCCGGTCGGGGCAGAACAGGCCGCCGCCGCAGCCGGTGGTGATGCCGGCGTCGGCCAAGGCCGCCACGCTGCCGGCCCGCGGGTCGCCGCTGGCCAGATCGGTGAAGGTGGCGGCGCCCGTGGCGGGCAGGCCAGCCGACCGCTGCAACAGCACGGCGAAGGTGCCCCGGTCGGGCACGCAGTCGGGGCAGAACAGCAGCAGGTCGGTTGAGCAACCTGCTGTAACACCTGCGTTATACAGCGACTCGGCGTGCGGGATGGCCCAGTGGCCGGCGGGCAGGTCTCCGAAGATCCCGACGCTGCCTTCGACCGGGGCCGGCGTGCAGCACTGGGGGTCGCCGGGCACAAAAGCGAGGTGGCTGGCCACGACCCGCTCGCTGCCGTCCGAGGGGCGGTTCTCGACCCCGCCTGCCGCGGTCCACAGCGTGGTGCTGCCGCCGCCGTCGAGGTTGAGCGCGTCGTGGGCGCCCAGATCGACCATCAGGGCGGCCAGCTCGGCGCGGGTCATGCCGTCGGCGCTGGCGCTGCGGCCGTCGACCGCGACCAAGATGGCGGTGCGCCCGTCGGCGCTCAGGCCGACGGCGGTGCGGGGGTGGCGCTCGCACATGTGCGAGTAGCAGGCCTCGGTGAGGATGACGCCGTCCTGCACCAAGACGGGGTCTCCCGGCACGAGCTCGCGCCACCAGTCCTCGCCGGCGGGCAGCAGGGGGGTGGCGGCGTCGAAGATCTCGGCGCGGCCGCGGCTGGCGAAGCCGATCGCGCTGCCGTGCACCCAGTCGGCGGCGGTCGGCCAGAGCTCGCCGGCGCCGACGCTGACGCCAATGGCGTCGTAGTCGGTGTAGCTGAAGAAGGCGCCGTTGATCGCGACCGCCGCGCCGACGTCGCTGGCCCAGGCGCTGGTGGTCTGCCGCCGCTCGGCGTAGGTCGTGGCCCGGGCCACCAGGCCCGCCTCGCACAGATCGACGTAAGCGGCGACGATCTGCTGGTCGGGGCTCGTGGTCGTGCGCTCCATCAGGCGCAGGCCCGGGCCGAGCGTGGTCTCAGTGTCGGCCACGGCGGGAGCAGCGCCCAGCGCGCCGATCACGAAGAGCATCGCGCGGGCGCTGCGGGGCGCCGGGTGCTGGCGGGTGGGCTGGCGCATCGGACCTCCGACGGGTCGGCGCCCTAACCTGGGCCGCTTGGGCGCCCCCTTCGGGTCGCGCGCCCCGGCGGGTCGCCGCGGGCCCCCGGCGGCGCCGCGGTCGCCGCCGGCGCGGCTCCGTCGCCTGCGGCGACCGGCTCCGCCGCCGCCCGGGCCCGCTGGCGCGGGGGCCTCCGCGCGCGGACCGTCCTGTTCAGGGGGCGCCGCGCGGGCCGCTTCCTGTAGGCTCGGGCGGCGTGGCGGCGCCTCCCCCCGCCGCGCCGAGGGCCTCCATGCGCGCCGCCTCCTCCCGCCCCCTCCTCCCCCTGG
>JBJONS010000060.1:0-7688 GCA_046051725.1 Pseudomonadota bacterium
GGGGGGGGGGGGGGGGGGGGCCCCCCCCCCGCCCCCCTCCCTAAAAACGCCAGCCCGCGCTGCCCTCCACCGTGCCGAGCAGCCCGACCTTGTCATCCTCGGACTGGTTCGCCTGCCGGACGGCCCCGGTCCCGCCCAGGCCGAGCCGCAGGTGCTCGCCCGGGGCCCACGACAGGCCGGCGTGGGCGCTGGGCTGCAGCGCGAACAGCCCCCAGGTCGTGTCGTCGTACTTGACGTACAGGCGCTGATAGACGACGTTTAGGCCGAGCTTGAGCTGCGGGCTGAGGCCGTGGGGCAGGGCCCAGGCCACCCCGCCCTGGACCCCCAGCGTCAGGTCGGTGAAGCGGTCGATGCAGCCCGCGGCGCCGTTGTCGACGTCTTCGCCGCAGGCCGCCTCGAACTGCGCGGGGTCGAGGTTGTCGGGGTTCGACCAGTTTTCACGGTCGGCGAGCTGGTCTTCGGTCGCGACGATCGGCGCCTTGGCCCGCAGCGCGCTGAGCGTGGCGTCGACGCCCCGGCGCTGCTTGCCGGGCCCCGGCCAGGCGACGCCCCCCTCGAGGCCCACCAGCAGGGCCGAGGCGCCGTTGACCGGCACGGGCGGCAGCAGGTGGCCGCCGAGGCTGCGCTGGCGGCCCTTGGCCTCGGCCTCGGTCCACATGAGCTCGATGCGCGGAAAAACCGGCGAGAAGCTCGTGTTCTCTTGCTTGCCGCTCAGGTTCTCGCGCGGGGGCGCGAAGGGGAAGGTCGAGAGCTGGCCGCCGATGGTCCAGCCGGGGGCGGTGTCGACCAGGGGCCCGGCGCTCAGGCCGTTGCTCATCATCGCGAAGCCCTGCTCGATCATCGACGCGCTCAAGAACCGGTAGAAGTCGCGCTGGCAGTCGCCGCCGCCCTCGATGCAGCCGGCGAAGTCGGGCGTGCCGTCGACCAGCTGGGCGCTGCCGAAGCCCTCGGGGGGCGCGGCGGCGGCGGTCTGGGTCCACAGCGCGGGCAGCGCCAACAGGACCAGGAGGGGGCGGGTCAGCGGGGGCATGGTCGGCCTGGGGCAGAGGTGGAGCAGCGCAGAGGGGATGAGGGGAGGGATCAGGCGGGGTGGAGGGCCGCCCGCGGCCAGATCCCCGGGCGTTGGGCGCGGATGAGCGCCGGCGTGTCCCGCGGAACCCAGGCACCGCAGGCGCCGTCGATGATGTAGGTCACGTCATCCTCGTAGACGATCATGTCCTCGATGCCCGGCGTGTAGAGGTGCAGGGTCAGCAGGGTCGGCGCCCCCTGTGGGGCCGTCGAGCCCATCGCGTGCAGCAGCCCCGGCCCGGCGCTCAGCCGGTCACCCGCCACCAGCGCCCGCGCCTGGATCTGGGCCAGCGCCCCGCCGCGCAGCGCGTAGCCGCGCTCTTCGCCTTCACCCTCCAGCACGCTGATCACGCCGAAGGCCTCGCCATGGTCATGCACGGCGCAGGCCTGTCCGGGCGTCCAGGTCGCGACCATCACCTCGAGGTGGGGGTTGGTGAACAGCACCCGCCGGCCGTAGGGGCGGTCGGGATCGGGCCGCCGCAGCGCCGCGCAGAGCGCCGGGTCGACCCGCAGGGTCGTGGCGAAGTCGACCAGCGCCCCGCGCGCGAGGGGGGCGCTCGCCAGCGCGCGCACGGCCCCGAGCAGGGCGTCGGGGCAGCGCAGCGGCATCGGGGCGGGGTCTTCGGTCATCGGGCGCTCCAGGGCGGCGGGGCGGCGGGTGCGGGCGCAGGGCGGGTGCTCAGCCCTCTTCGACGTCCTCGGCGAGGTCATCGGCGGCCTCGGCCCAGGGGTAGGGCACGGCCTCGGCTTCGGGCGGTCGGGTGCGGTCGCCAGGCCCCGGGTGGGCGAGGAACTCGACCAGCCAGTCGCTGAGGATGGCGCGCCCCAGCCGGTTGGGGTGCCGGCGGTCGTAGAAGTGGTCGCCCGGGAGCTGCGGGGCGACCACGAGCTCGGGCCAGCCGTCGCGCAGCCTGTCCCAAGCGGCGCGGGCCGAGGCGTCCTGCCAGGCCCACTGGTCCCAGGCCGAGGTGGGCAGGTCGAGCAGCACGAGCTGGGCGCCCTTGTCGGCGCAGTCGGCGCGCAGCTGGGCGATCCCCGCCTGGTGCAGCTGCCCCGGCGAGAGGTCGAGGTCGGCGGCGGTCAGCGCGTAGCGGGCCCGCTCGGCCTCAAGCTCGGCGGGCACCATGCGGCGACCGCGCAGGTGCGTGTGAAAGCGCAGCAGATCGCCGGCTTTGGCGGGCTTGGGCGCCTGGAAGTAGAAGAAGAGCCCCAGCCCCCAGGCCGAGAGCCCGCCCATGACCTCGTCGTGCCAGGCCCAGAAGGCCGGCGGCTGGGCGGCGGCCTGCTCGAGCTTGTGGGGCAGCGGCCGGTCGTCGACCGCCCAGAGCGCGCCGGGCGACAGCAGCTGGCCGGCGGTGGTCATCGGCAGGCGGGTCCAGCTGATCCAGTCGGCGCGAAAGTTCTCGAGCGCGACGTTGTGAACGACGAGGTCGCCGGGCTGCACCGGCAGGCGGGCGAGCACCGGCACGGTCAGGGCCGCCGCCCCGCGGTTCTGGCCGAGCTTGCGCAGGCGGTAAGGCGAGCGTTGACCCTCGAGCGCGGCGTTCACCGCGTCCTCGTCGAAGGCCTCGCGGGTGATCGAGCTGCCCACCGCCCACACGATCTGGCCGCCGGGGTGCGCCCGCAGCGCCGGGTCGGCGGCCAAAAGGTCGGCCCGGTGCAGCACCCAGGCGGTCGAGCCGCTGCGCCCCCACCGCAGCAGCGGGCTCTGCGGGCCCACCAGCGCGGCCGCCCAGCCCCACCACAGCGCCAGGCCGACCGCGCAGGCGGCGGCGAGCAGGCGCAGGGCGGCCCGGGTCTCGGCGGGGCCGGGGACCGGCGGCGGGGCGTCGTCGGGGCTGTGGGGCGGGCGGGGCATGGGGGCTCAGAACTGGAAGTAGATGAATTGAGGGCCAGAGATGCCAAAGGCAACCACCAGCCAGAGCAGGCCGGCGCAGCAGAGCCACCAGGCCCAGCCGCCGGCCGTGATCTTCGCGCCGAGCTGCAGGTAGCGCTCACCCTCGTGCGCGAGGAAGATGAGGCCGGTGTAGAGGAAGCCGAGCTGCAGATCATCGTCAAAGACGCTGTTCTTGGAGAGCTCGAGCGAGGTCAGCGCCCGGGCGTAGTCGCCGGGCCCCGCCGCGAAGATCTGCTCGGCGAAGGCCAAGGCGGTCGACCAGTCCGGCGTGCGGAAGAAGATGTTGATGCTGGCGATGGTCGCGTAGGTGAACAGGCAGCAGGCGTAGAAGTAGGCGACCCGGCTGAGCGGGTGGGCGCCAAAAAGCCCCCGCAGCGCGCCGAGCGGGCGCTCGAGCCAGCGGTGGCTGAGCATGGCGAGGCCGTTGAGCAGGCCCCAGACCACGAAGTTGCGGCTGGCCCCGTGCCAGAGCCCCGACAGGAACATCAGGAACAGGATGTTGAGCTGGGTGCGCAGGGCGCCGTGCCGGCTGCCGCCGAGCGGGATGAAGATGTAGTCGCGGAACCACTGCGACATCGAGATGTGCCAGCGGCGCCAGCGCTCGGGGATGCTCGGCACGACGAAGGGCAGGTTGAAGTTCGGCCGGATGTGGTAGCCGAGCAGCAGGCCGAGCCCGATGGCGATGTCGCTGTAGCTGCTGAAGTCGACGTAGATCTGGGTGGTGAACAGCAGCTGGGCGCTGGCCGCCTCGACGCTGGTCGGCAGGCGCCCGAGCGCGTCGAGGTCGTAGAGGGGCGCGATGGCCAGGGCCAGCCGGTCGGCGAAGACGACCTTCTTGACGAACCCGAGCAGGATGAGAAAGACGCCCTGGCGCACCATCTGGGGGCTGAGCCCAAAGGGCCGCGAGAACTGGGGCAGCAGGTGGGTGGCCCGCTCGACCGGGCCGGCGACCAGCTGGGGGAAAAAGACGACGTAGAGGGCAAACTTGAGAGGGTCAGGCTCGTGGCGCAGGTGCCCGCGCCAGATGTCGATGGTGTAGGCCATCGTCTGGAAGGTGTAGAAGCTGATGCCGGCGGGGAGCACGAGGCGCAGCAGGTGGTTTTCGGGGTCGACCCCGAAGCCCAGCGCGCCGAGCAAGGCGCAGAGCTCGACCACAAAGAAGTCGTGGTACTTGAAAAAGCCCAACATGCCCAGGTTCACGGCGAGCGAGAACAGGAGCCAGGCCTTTCGGGTGCGGCGGGCCTCGGGCGGCGCGCGGTCGATCTGCTGGCCGGCGACGAAGTCGACCGCGGTGCTCAGCGCCAGCAAGCCGAGCAGGCTCGGGTCCCAAAAGCCATAGAAGGCGGCCGAGCAGACGAGCAAGAACCAGAGCTTTCCGCGGGCGGGCAGCGGGTAGTAGGCCAGCAGCACCACCGCCAAGAAGGCGAGGAAGGCCTTGGAGTTGTACAGCACGTGCGGCGTCTCGGCGGGCGGGCAGGGGTGCCCGGCGTCGGTGCGTCTCGGGAGGAGGGCGGCCGTTACATGTCGCGGCGGCCCGGCGGAGAAATTCCCGCGGACGTGCTGTAACGCCCGTTGGCGCGGGTAGACCGACGATCTCAGCGGCGCCGGAGCGCCGCGCGAGCGACGACTGCAGCGGCGCCAGAGCGCCGCGCCGGAGGTGAGATGCGTGGTCTCGATGCGGTGACAATGACGACAGCGGCGCTGTTGTGCGCAGGGTTCGCCGGCGGCTGCGGCGGAAAGGCCGACTCGGGCGGCGCGGCCTCGGCCGACGAGGCGAGGGCCGAGGCGCTGTGGGGTGAGCTGCAGGGCTACGAGAGCTGGGGCCGCTTCGACAACCAGAGCGCCACGCCGGTGCTGAGCGACGACCACAGCGGCAACTACGTGGTGTCGTACTATGACGAGGCGCTGCTGGGCTGGGCGCTCGCGGGCGAGGCCCCCGACGGCGGGATCGCGGTCAAAGAGGTCTACAGCGCGCCCGACGACACCAGCCCGGTGGCCCTGACCGTGATGCAGAAGGTCGCGGGCTCCGATCCCGAGGGCGGCGACTGGTTCTGGGCCACCTACAGCATGGACGGCGCGGTGCAGTCGGCCGGCGCGGTCGCGATGTGCAGCGGCTGCCACAGCGCCGCGGCCACCGACTTCGTCTTCGGAGAGTAGCGGCGGGCTGGAGCTGCGGAGGAGCCGGGCCGCCTGCACAGATACCGTCGGAGGTGCGCCGGTCGGGGGGCGTTGCGGGGGGCTGGCCCCCCGCCCCCTGCTGCGCTCTGAAGCGGAGGGCGCCCTACCCGGTCGGCGGCCGCCAGCGCGCGTCGACCGCCTCGGCCAGCCCGAGGATCGACAGCGGCGCTGAGCCCTCGGCCTTGTTGTTGACGATGACCAGCACGTCGTTGTCGGCGCGCAGGCGCTCGACGGCGAGGCGGGCGATCGCGCGGCGGGCCAGCGGATCGGGCGCGGCGATGGACGAGAAGGGCGCCCAGAACGCCTTGGCCGACTCGTAGCGCTGGTCGGGCCGCAGCATCCACCGCAGGATGAGCGGGCCGCCCCGCCCGCCGAGGATGCGCTCCTGCACGTCGACCCCGGGCAGGGTGGGGTGCACCGACAAGCAAGGGGCCGCGCCGGCCGCCGCCAGGGCCGCCCGCAGGTCCGGGCCCAGCAGGCCGCGGTTGCGCACCTCGACGGCATAGGTCGGGCCGCGGGGCAGCGCGTCTAAAAAGCGGTGCAGGCGCTCGATCACGCGCTCGCCCAGGCTGTCGTCGTCTTGGGGCGCGAGCTGAAACAAGAGGCAGCCCAGGCGGCTGCCCAGCCCCTCGACGGTCGGCCCGACCACCGCCTCGGTCGCCCAGGCCGCGTCGAGGAAGCGGGGGTTGCGCTGGCCCCGACGGGCCCCGTAGCGGGGGTGCGGCGGGAAGCGGCCCAGGGTCAGGTCCTCGTGGGCCTTGACCAAGAGGCGCAGGTCAGCCGGGGTCTCGGCCACCAGCGCCTTGAGGTGATCGGCGCGCTGCAGGGCGTAGTGGGCCTTGTCGAGGCCGACCGCCCGCAGCAGCGGGTGGGCCGCGTAGGCCGGCAGCCCATCGGCGCTCAGCGCCCCCTCGGGCCAGGGCCGGTCCCAGACGAGGCCGGTCCAGCCGGCGAAACCCCAGGACGAGGTGCCCATGCGCAGGCGCGGGGGCAGGCGCGCGGCCAGGGCGGCGACGGCGGCGTCGGGCGGAGCGGGCGCGGGGCGCGGCGGCCCGCCAAAGAGACCAGCCTGCTGTGGGGGCGGCATCCGGGGCGTCTATCTCGTCGCGCTCCCCATTCAGCCCAGGGCCCGCCGAGCCGATGCCCGCGGGGAAGGGGGCCGCCAGCGCCCCCGGGGGAGGGCAGATGGCGCTCGGCGCAGAAGACAGCGTGGATGGTGATCTCCGGCGGTCGGCCCGGTCGGCGCCCCAGGCCGAGGCGCCCGGCGGCGGGCACTTCATCCACATCCGGGCCCGCCAGCGCGAGCTGCTGGTGCGGATCCGCGACGTGTCCGAGGTCGTACCGGTCATGACCCTGACCGACATCGGCAACCTGTCCAGCGACTGCCGCGGCATGCTCAACCTGCGCGGCGAGATGATCCCGATCTTCGCCGTCGACGGGCCGGCCGACGCGGGGCTCGAGCTGCACCAGCTCATCCTCGTCGCCCGCTGCGGGGGCGAGCCGCTCGGCCTCGTGGTCGACGACGTCATCGACGTGGTCGTCATCCCCGACGAGCAGGTCGCCCTGCGGCGCATCGGCGGCGGCCGGGTGTGCACCTTCGGGCGCCTCGGCGACGCCGTGCTGCCCGTGCTCGACCCGAGCAGCGTGCTCTGAGCGCGCCTCCGGGCGCCTGCCCCCGCTCTTTTTCCAGCGGCGCGCGGCCCTCGCGGGACGGCCACGCCCCGCCTGCTCTCCCTCCGGCCGTGGGTACCGCCATGACTGTCCACCAACCCACCCCTCCACCTGCCCCACGCCCGGCCACCCCCATCGAGAAGCTGCTCGTGCTCGATGAGGTGATCTCTCAGCGCTTCGGCATGTCGATCTCGTGCTACCCCCGCGCCCTCATCGAGCGCCTGCTCGAGGTGCTGCCCGAGCCGGCGGTGGTCCGCGGCGGCGAGGCCGACGCCTTGCTGCGCCAGCACCTGTCGATCGGCGAGACGCACTTTCTGCGGCACCGCGACCAGTTTGACGTGCTGTGCCAGATCGCGCCTGGTCTGCCCGGCCCGGCCAGCGGCGGCGCGCTGTCGGTCTGGTCGGCCGCCTGCTCGACCGGCGAAGAGGTGTGGACCCTCGCCGCGGCCCTGCGCGCGACGCCGGGCCTCGGCGGGCGCTTCTCGGTGCTCGGCACCGACTTCAACCCCGAGTCGATCCGCAAGGCCGAAGACGGGCGCTACCGCTCGTGGTCGATGCGCGGCCTCGCGCTCGACGAGGTCGCCGAGTGGCTGTGGGCCGAGGGTGACCTCTACGCCGTCGATCCCGCGCTGCAGGCCCACACGCGCTTCCAGGTCGGCAACCTGATGGACGGCGGCTACCCCGGCAGCCAGGACGTCATCTTCTGCCGCAACGTGCTCATCTACTTCCGGCCCGACGCGATCAAAAAGGTCTACCAGGGGCTGTTCGCGGCGCTCAAGCCCGGTGGCGTGCTCTTTGTGGCCGCCACCGACCCGCAGCCGGACGCGGGCATGGGCTTTGAGTCGGTCGACGCCGGCGGCGCCCGCTACTTCCG
>JBJONS010000061.1:0-13434 GCA_046051725.1 Pseudomonadota bacterium
GCCCAGGCCCAGCGCCTTGGCCTCGGCCAGCAGGCTGGCCAGCTTCTCTTTGGCCGGCCCGTCGGCGCGGTCCATCATGCGGGCGATGACCGCGGCCAGGGTGCTCTGGGTGACGAGGCCGGTGAGGTTGTTCTCGCCGCCGGTGGTGGCGGCCTCGAGCACCTTCTGGGCCGAGCCGTTGCCCTCGATGAGCCCGTCGAAGGCCGCGCCGAGGCCGGCGGCCTGGGTGAAGCGCTCGATGAACTGGCTCTCGCCGCCGATGATCTTGATGTCGGCGCTCTTGAACGCCTCGGCGAGGACCCGCGACTGGCTCTCGGCGATGGCCTTCTGGGCGTCGAGCTTGGCGATGGTGACCGCCTTGGATTGCTCGAGGCGCAGGCGGAACTCTTCGTGCTCGCGCGCGCTGCCCTCCATCGCCTTCATCGCGCTCAGCTTCTCGGCGAGGCCGGCCGCCTCGGCCGACATCTTGCTACGGATGACCGCCGCCTCGGCCTGACCGGCCTTCTCGATGGCGACCGCCTCGGCCTCGCGGGCGTGGACCTCGGCGAGGCGCCGGGCCTTGAGGGCGTCGGCCTCGGCGGCGCCGAGCTCGCGGGTGGCCTCGGCCTTCGAGCGCCCCTCGGCGTGGATGAGGCCGATCTGCAGCTCTTTGATCTTGACGTCGGCCGCGCCGACCTTCTCGTTGCCGTCGGCCTCAGCGGCCATGCGCTCGCGGGTGACCCGCACCTGGGCCAGGCCGAGCTTCTCGGTGGCGAGGGCCTCGGCCTCTTTCACACGGGCGCCGGCGAGGCCAGCCGCGGCCTCTTGCGCCTGGGTGCCCTCGGCGGCGCGGATCTTGGCCTGGGTCTCTTTTTCGGCCGACTCAAGGCTGGCCTGGGCGGCGACGAGCCGCTCGCGGGCCTTGAACTCGGCGACCTTCTCTTGGGCCTCGGCGCTCTTGATGTCTTTGACCAGCTTCTCTTGGGCCTCGCCCTCGGCGAGGGTGACCTTGACGTCGCGGGTCCGGCCGGCCTCGGCCATGGCGCGCATGGTCTTGATCCGCTCTTCTTCTTCGGCCACGCTCTTGTCGACCACGATGCGGCCGCGGATCACGTCGGCGATGTTCTTCTTCTCGACCTCGAGCGCCTTCTCTTTCTCGATGCGCTGCAGCTCGACCGCGCGCTCCCGGGCCAAGATCTCGAGCTGGCGCTCCTTGGCCACCTGCTCGGTCTTGATGGCGACCACGCGCTCTTTGTCTTTTTGGGCGACCTCGACCTGCCGCTCTTTGTTGACGTTGCCGAGCGCGATCTCCTCGGCGGCCTTGATGCGGGCCAGCTCGGATTTGCGGTGCTCTTCGGCCTGGATCTTCTCGGCCTCGGCCGACTCCCGCGCCTGGACGCTGGCGATCTCGCGCTGCTGGCGGGCCTCGGCGTCGGCCCGGCGGCGGCCGAGCTCCATCACGGCCTCGTCGGCCTCGAGGTTCTGGCGGCCCAGCTCTTTGCGCTCGGCTTGGCGCAGGTCGTTGGTCTTGACGTTCTGCCCGGCGGTGATCTCGGTGATCTTGCGGATGCCCGAGGCGTCGAGGATGTTGTTCTTGTCGAGCTTGTCGAGCGGCGTCTGCTCGAGGTAGTCGATGGCCGCGTCGGTGAGGATGTAGCCCTCGAGGTCACGCCCGATGACGTCGATGATCTGGTCCTTGAAGACATCACGCTGGGTGTAGAGCTCTTCAAAGTCCAGGCGCTTGCCGACGGTCTTGAGCGCCTCAGAGAACTTCGCCACGAAGAGCTCTTCGAGGGTGTGCTGGTCGCTGGCCCGCGCGCAGCCGATGCCCTGGGCGACCTTGAGCACGTCCTCGGTGGTCTTGTTCACCTTGACGAAGAAGGTGACCTTGATGTCGGCGCGGATGTTGTCCTTGCAGATCAGGCCCTCGTTGCCGCGGCGCTCGATCTCGATGGCCTTGACCGAGATGTTCATCACCTCCCACCGGTGGAAGATGGGGAGCACGACCCCACCCGTGAAGGTGACCACAGGCTCGTCCTTCATCTTGTTGATGATGAGGGCGGAGCCCTGATCGACCTTGCGGTAGCAGCTCGCCACGAAGGCGAGGATGCCTCCCCCGATCAGCAGCGCGAAGACGACGATGACGATGATGGCGGTGGTTCCCATGGCTCCTCAGGGGTGCGGGGGCGGATGAGGCGAACGATTCGAAGGGAGGGGAAGGGGAGGGCGCGGAGGACCCGCTCAGCGGGTGGTCGGGGCCGCGGCGCCGCGGCGGGAGGCGGCGCGGGGCGCTGCCCCGCCGGGCTGGAGGGGCTCGATGATGAAGGCCTCGCGGGAGGCGTCGAAGTGCACGAGCAGCGCCTCATCACCCTTCTGGAGGCCGTTCTCGTGGTCGCAGCGGACCTGAACCACCAGCGGGCTGCCGCCGTCGTCGACCTCGGCCTGGCCGAAGCGGCCGTCGACGCGCAGGGTCGACAGGCGGCAGGCGCGTCCGATGAGCTCGGACCGGCGGCGGGCGGGGCGCTCGGCGAAGACCGGGCCCAGCGGGCGGGCAGCCAGCGCCCCGAGGACCACGCCGACGGCGAGGCTGCCCACGGTGACCAGCGCGGCGGTCAGGCCGGCGGGCAGGGCGCCGTGCAGCAGGGGCGCCCCCCAGGCCATACCGCAGAAGCTGGCGATCCAGCCAAAGAAGGTGACGAAGCTGAGGGCGACGGTCAGGGGCACCTGCCGCAGGCCGAGCACCTGCAGCAGCTTGGCGAGGCCGCTGAGGCCGTCCAGCGCGCCGTCATGCCCGTGGGCGCCATCGAGGTGAACATCGATGTCGACGTCAATGTCACCGCCGCTGTCGATGTGCCAGATGTCGATGTCGAGCGCCCCGGCGATGACCAGCAGCCAGTAGAGGCCGACCACCAGCAGCGCCGCGGACCAGACCGCGGTGGGCAGGGCGAAGGCGACGTCGAGGAATTCCATCATCGCGGGCTGCGCCTGGGGAGCGGGGCGGGTGCGGGGTCGTCGGCCGCGGGGGCAGGGTATCGCCGGTCCCGGGCCGTCTATTGCCTCTGGTCGGCCGGCGGCGGGCCGGGGCGCAGGTGGTCAAGCAGCCCCCGGGCCGCCCGCACGCAGAGGTCGTGCACCAACGCGAAGCCCTCGGGGCCCCCGTAGTAGGGGTCGGGCACGTCGGCCCCGGGCGGCGAGAGGGGGTCGAAGCTGCGCAGCAGGGCGAGCTGGGCGCGGGCGCCGGCCGGGGCGCGGGCGCGCAGCGCGTCGAGGTTGTGGCCGTCCAGCGCGATGATCCAGTCGAAGGCCTGGAAGTCGTCGGGGCGGACGCCGCGGGCGCGGTGGCGCAGGGCGAGGCCGCGGCGGGCCGCCTCTTTGGCGCTGCGCGGGTCGGGCGCCTCGCCGGCGTGCAGGTCGATGGTGCCGGCGCTGTCGACGCGGAAGCGCGGGCCCAGGCCCTCGGCCGCGACCAGATCGGCGAAGATGGCCTCGGCGACGGGGCTTCGGCAGATGTTGCCCATGCACACGAAGAGCACGCCCACGCGCTCGGCTTCTCTGCCCGGCATCCGCCTCCCTCGGGCCCGACCCGGCGCCCCCCGCCGCAATAGCATGGGGCGCCCGCCCGCCGCCTGGAGCTGCGACCATGGCCCCCTCCCCGCGCGCCCAGCGCCGGCGCATCATCGGCTTCGCCGTGCACGTCGTGGTCTTCGCCGCGGTGGTGCTGCTGTCGCGGGGGCGCATCCCCGGGCCGGGCGCGGCGATGTGGTGGGCCTTCGGGCTGGGGATGCACGGCGTGGTCGCCCTGCTGCCGCTGGTTTTGGGCCAGCTCGCCCTGCGGGGCGGCGACGAGGCCGGGGGTCAGGCGGCGGGGCCGATCCTGCGCCCGGCCCGCGGCGTGGCCCGCGGCTTTTGGGCCGAGGCGGGGCAGCTCATCGACGCGCTTGAGCAGCAGCGCCGCGACGGCGGCCTGCACCCGCGCCTCGACTTCACCGGGCTGCGCGAGGCGGTGCTCGACCTGCACCACCGGGCCGAGGGCCTCGCCGGGCTCGGCGACGAGGCCGACCTGCTCCAGCTCGGCCTGCAGCAAGACGAGGCCGCCGAGCGGGCCCGGACCGCCGGCGACGAGACCAGCGCCGAGGCCTTTGAGCAAGAGGCGCTGGCGATCGCCCACCGCAAAAGCAGCCTCGAGGCGGCCATCCGCACGCGGGTGCGGCTGATGGCCCGCCAGCGCACGCTGCTGCACCAGCTCCAGTCGCTGCGGGCCTCGGGCGCCCACGCGCTGGCCGGGGCCGCGCAGGGGGCCGAGGACGAGCTCAACGAAGAGGCCGAGCAGCTGCTCGAAGAGCTCCGGGCGAACCGCGAGGTCGAAGAAGAGCTGGCCCGCGGCCGGCGCAGCGCCAGCCGGGCCCGCCGGGCGCCCGAGGGCAGCTGAGCGGCCCCGACCCCGAGCCCTCCCGTCTGGAGCCGCGCCCTGCGCCGGCGCAGGAGATCGGGACCCCAGCGCTGCGCAGCGGGAGGGTGGGCCCAGCGGCCCAAGCGAGGCCACCGCGCACGGCATAGCCTCTGCCGGAGAGGTCCCCATGTCCCTGCTCGTCGGTGTGCTCACGGTCCTCAGCCTGCAGGCGGCCCGCGCCGAGGAGCCTGCGCCCGCTGGCCCTGCGGCTGCGGCCGCTCCTCCGGCTGCGGTCGCTCCACCGGCTGCGGTCGCTCCCCCGGCGGGGGCCGGTCTGGCCGCCGCCGCGGCCCGCGAGGCCCAGGCCGCCGTGGCGGTCGATCCGCTGGCCTCGCCCGAGCGCCGGCGATCGGCGGTGCGGTCGCTGCTCGCCGAGGGCGCCCCGGCCCTGCCCTACCTTCGGGCGCTGGTCACCGGCCCCGATCCGGCGATGGCCGGCGCCGTGCTCGACGGCCTCGGGGCGCTGCCCTCGGACGCCGCCCTGCCGCTGGCCCGGCTCGCCGCCGCCGAGGCCCTCGAGCCGGACCTGCAGCTCGACGCGGTGCGCGCGGTCGAGGCGCTGGGCCGCCCCGAGGCCGGCGCCGCGCTCTGGGCCTGGGCGGGCGCCGCGCAGCTCGCGCCCTCCGTGCGCCGCGCCGCCGACGCCGCGCTGCGCCGCAGCTACCCCGAGGTCCTGCAGCGCAAGGGGCCGCCGGGCACCACCGCCGCGCCGCTGGCCCTGCTGTTCACCGCTGGCGCGGGGGCCACGACCACCGGCGCGACCCTGGCCGGCATCGGGCAGCTCACCGACAATGACGTGGCCACCATCGTCGGCGGCGTGGGCGGCGCCGGCGTCGGCGGCACGCTGGGCGCGCTCTGGGCGCGGCAGGCCAGCCTCAGCGTCGACAGCGCGCTGGCCTTGCAGACCGGCAGCGCCTGGGGCCTCGCGGTCGGCGCGCTGGTCGGCGAGGGCCTCGGACCGACCACCTGGGACCCCGGCGCCGCCGCGCTGCGCCGCCACCAGCGCGTGGTCGGGCTCAGCCGCATGGCCGGCGCGCTCGGGGGCGCGGGCGTCGGGGCGCTGCGCCTCGACGCGCCGCCGAGCTGGCAGCACAGCCTCAGCAGCTCGGTCGCCGGCGGCTTTGGCCTCGCCGCGGGTTTTGGCCTCCACGAGCTGACCTACCCCGACTGCGTGCCCGGCGACGTGGTGAAGGACGATCTCATCGTCTACTCCCCCTGCGATGACTTCGTGGCCTGGCGCACCCGCGGCAACCTCTGGGGGGCCGCCGGCGCGGCGGCGGGCCTCGGGGCCGCCTGGGCGCTCGAAGACCGCTGGACCCCGACCACGGCCGCGGACCCGATCTTGTGGGCGGTCGGCGCCGGCGCGCTGGGGCGGGTCGGCGGCGAGCTCGACGGCCTGCGGGCGCCCGAGCCCGACGGCACCGGCACCCAGCCGGCCACCCCGGTCGGCCTCGCGGTGGGCTTCGCCGCCGGCGCGCTGACCGCCGAGCTGCTCGAGCCCGCGCCCCGCCAGGCGGCGCTGGCCGGCGCCGGGCTGGGCCTCGGGATGCTCGGCGGCGAGGGCGTCGAGCGCCTCGTCGGCCTCGACGA
Source organism: Pseudomonadota bacterium (assembly GCA_046051725.1). Taxonomy (GTDB): domain Bacteria; phylum Myxococcota_A; class UBA796; order UBA796; family UBA2385; genus JAEUKK01. Next base: position 6,020 of record JBJONS010000061.1, read on the forward strand.
GCAGGGGGCGGCGGCCGGCTGGCTCGGCGCAGGCCTCGGGGTGGGCGGCGCGGCGGCCGGCCTGGGCCTCAGCCGCACCGCGGCCTGGGACGCCGGCGACCGCACCCTGGTCGGCGTGGGCAGCCCGGTGGTCTGGGCTTGGTCGGGCCTCTGGCAGGCCAGCCTCAGCGCGCAGGGCCTCGACGTCGACGGCCTCGCGCTGACCAGCGGGGCGGTGCTCAACACCGGGCTGCTCGGCCTCAGCCGGGCGGTCCAGCCCGAGGCGGGCGACGTCGCGCTGCTCGGCGCCGGCGCGGCCTGGGGCGCGACCCTCGGCGTGATGGGCCCGCTGGCCTTCGGCGCCGAGGGTCAGGCCGTGCTCGCGACCTCGACCGTGGCCGGCTCGCAGCTGGTCGCGGCGGGGATGGCGGCGGCGGTCTACTCGCCGCTGCAGCTCGAGGCGCGGCGCACGCTCAAGCCGCAGCTCGGCGGGCTGCTCGGCCTGACCTCGGGCGCGCTGGTCGGGGCCCTGGTCGAGCCCTCGACCCAGGCGGTGAGCATCGGCGGGCTGGTCGGGGCGGCGGCCGGCCTCGGCGGCGGCGTCGGCTGGGAGCGCGCGCGCCCCACCCGGGACCGTGGCCCGCAGCAGGCCTTCGCCCCGCGCCTCGGCGCGCCGGGCGGGGCGCCGGTGGGTCCGCGGCCCAGTTTTGTGGCGGCTCCCACGCTGATCGGCGATCAGGTGGGCGTCTCGGTGCAAGCGGGCCTGCACGGCTGGTGAGCCGGCGGCCCGCGGGCGGCGCTCCGCTGCGCGGGGTCGGGGCCCTGCCCGTGCGGACGGGGCCCCGCCTTTCGCCTCAGCGCGTGGCGAGCACGGTGTTGTCGGTGTCGTCGGGGTCACCACAGTCGGCGGTCGTGCCGTCGCTGTCGCCGTCCACGCCGAGGGTCGGGCAGAAGCTGAGCCACCGGCCGTCGAGGTCGTAGGTGTTGGTCGACGACGCCGAGTCGAAGCTGCCGGTGTAGGTGTAGAGGAAGCGCTCCCAGATGACGCGCTGCACGCCATTGCCGAGGCCGAGGGCGCCGGCGTAGGGGACGGAGCCCGACAGGTCGGTCTCGGTCCGCTCGGCGCCGACCGCCGAGCCGCAGCTCCAGCCGACGACCGCGTCGGTGCCGTAGGTGCCCGACACGTCGAAGACGTCGTCGTGGTGCAGCTCAAACGCGCCGTCGGCGAAGAGCAGCGCCGAGAAGCTGCTCGGGGTGTAGGGCGAGCCCGAGGTCGAGACGTAGTAGCTGACGTTCACCCAGTAGATGCCGACCGCGTCGCCGAAGTCGACCATGTAGGCGGCGCCATCCTCAGCCGCGACCCCAGTGGGCTCGTGCACGTAGTCATCCCACAGCACGGCGATCTGGGGGTTGCGCGGGCTGGTGCCCGAGGTGCCGCTCAGCATGTCGAGCGACGAGGGCGACGCGTCGTCGGGGCCCACGCCGAAGTGCAGCCGGCCGTTGGTGTCGACCTTCACGCCGGTGCGGCCGCTGCCGCAGAAGGGGAAGGTGGTGCGCGGGAAGACCACCGTCGCGACCGAGTCGTCGGTGTCCGAGAAGCTGATCTGCACCGCGTCGGTGTCGGCGGCGTCGATGAGGCCGTCACAGTCGTTGTCCACGCCGTCGGTGTCGGTCGCCAGCTCGAGCGCGTAGGGGAAGTTGGCCCGGCTGCTGTCGTCGCAGTCCTCGCCGGCGTAGAGGTCCGAGGCGTAGCCGTCGAGGTCGGCGTCGTAGTCGTCGCCGCCGGCGCAGTCCTGGTCCAGGCCGTCGTACCAGAGCTCGGCCGCGCCCGGGTAGGTCAGGTTGTCGGCGTCGTTGCAGTCGGTGCCGCGGTAGGCGTCGCTGTCCACGCCGTCGCCGTCGGCGTCGAAGTCGCTGGTGCTCGAGCAGTCCTGATCCACGCCGTCGTACCAGACCTCGGTCGCCGTCGTGTTGATCGCGCTGTTGGTGTCGTCGCAGTCGGTGCCGCCGAAGGCGCTCGCGTCGAAGCTGTCGAGGTCGGCGTCAAAGTCGCTGCCGCCGCTGCAGTCGTTGTCCACGCCGTCGTACCAGCTCTCGGCGTTGCCGGGGTAGGCGGTGTTGTTCGTGTCGTCGCAGTCGGTGTTGTCGGCCACAAAGTCGGCCGGCTGGCTGCAGGCCGCGGCGCTCGTGGCGGGGTCGCCGTAGGTGTCGCCGTCGGCGTCCCCGTACCAGACCGCGGCGTCAATGGCGTCGCTGCCGTCGGTCACGGTGTCGCAGTTGTCGTCGATGCCGTTGCAGGTCTCGGCGGCGTCGGGCGCGATGGCCGAGTTGGCGTCGTCGCAGTCGCCGGCGACCTCAGCGATGCCGGCGGCCGCGCCGCAGGTGCTCACGGGCAGGGCCTCGTCGCCGAAGCCGTCGCTGTCGGCGTCGGTGTACCAGGTCAGCGTGCCGCTGACGCTGTCGTCCTCGAGGTCGACCAGGCCGTCGCAGTCGTTGTCGAGGCCGTCGCAGGTCTCGGCGGCGCTGGGGTTGATCGCGGCGTTGGTGTCGTCGCAGTCGACGTCGGCGGTGGCGCCGTCCTCGTCGGCGTCGACCGGGCCGCCGTCGGTGCCATCGGTGCCATCGGTGCCGTCGGTGCCATCGGTGCCATCGGTGCCATCGGTGCCATCGGTGCCGTCGGTGCCGTCGGTGCCGTCGGTCCCATCGGTGCCATCGGTGCCATCGGTGCCATCATCGACGGTGCCGCCGCTGTCTTTGCCGTCGTCGGTCGGCTCGCAGCCGGTGAGGAGGCCGCCCACCAGGGCGAGCAAAAGGGAGGGGAGCAGGCGGGGTGCGGTCATGTGGGGCTCCGAGGGCAGGGGGGGGGAGCGCGCGGGGAGCGCGCGCTGGCGCCGCCGCGATACCACACGCTCTCGCCACTGTCCTGACAGCAGCCTCACAGGCTGCCCCCGGGTGCGCCCATGTCCCTCTGGCCCCGCCTCGTGCTCCCCCTCGCGCTGGGCTGCGCCTCGACGCCCAAAGGTGAGCCCGGCGGCGGCGCAGACAGCGCCCCGGGCGGTGAGGACGGCGGCGCGACGGGTACCGACAGCGCGGACGGCGGCGCCGACGCGGGGGCAGACGCCGGAGCGGACGGCGCAGAGGGCGGCGACGGCGGCGCGCCGGTCGACGCCGACGGCGACGGTGTCCCGGCGCCCGAGGACTGCGATGACGCGGACCCGCGGCGGGCGCCGACCCTCGCCGAGCTCCCCGACGACGGGCTCGACAATGACTGCGACCCCGCCACCTGTCCGGGCCTCGGCTTCGCGGACAGCCCCGTCGACTATGCCCTTCCTGAGGGCTATCCGGCGCTCACGTTCATCATGCAGCAGCGCGAGGCCCGCTGCGCCGACGGGATCGGGGCCCACGGCCTCCGCGACCTCGACGGCGACGGCTGGCTCGATCTGGTGCTCACCGCCAGCCCCTGCGGCGACGCCGAGCCCGGCCAGGCGGTGTGGTGGCTGCACCGGGGTGGTCCCGAGGGCTTCGCGGCCGCGGCCAGCCCTTGGGGCTTGCCCTCCGCCTTCCCGGCTGGGGTGCTCTCGGCGCTCACCGGCCTCGCCGACTGCTCCACGGGCCGGCCGCGCTACGGCCTGCTCGACCTGAACGGCGACGGGCAGGACGATCTGGTCGCGTTTTCGGCGGCCTGCGGCGAGGGCGAGCCGGGCCTGACCCGCTGGCAATTCGCCCAGAACACCGGCGGGTCGGGCTTCGCCGCCCCCACCGACTGGGCCCTGCCGGCCGACGCCGCGCCAGGCGGCCTGCGGGCGCCGTCGGGTCCGGCCGACTGCGCCGCGGGGCAGCCTGCCTTCGCCTTGGTCGCGGCCCTGCGCGGAGCCGCGCCCGGGCTGATGCTCACCGGGGCCGCCTGCGGCGCCGGGGCGCCGGGTGAGGGGAGCTGGACCTTCGCCCCGCCGGGCGCCGCGGGCTTCGCCGCCGGCGCGGAGTGGGCCCTCCCCGCTGGCCGGTGGGACGGCCTGGCCAGCGTGCCCGACTGCGGCGCGGGCCGCCGCGGCTGGTCGACCCTCGACCTGACCGGCGACGGGCTGCTCGATCTGGTCGAGACCGAGGGCTGCGCGGGCGGCGGGTGGACGCTCTATGTCGGCGACGGCGCGGGCTTCGCGTCCGCGGGGCGGGCGCTGCGCTTGCCCTCGACCCTCGCCGGGCTGCTCACCACCGCGGGCGCGCCGGCCGACTGCGGGGCCGGGCGGCCGGCGGTCTCGGTGCTCGCCTTGCGGCCGGGCGCGCCGCCGGCCTTGATCGTGACCGCGTCGGCCTGCGGGGGCGACGCCCTGGGCGAGAGCGTCTGGCAGGCGCACCTGCCGGTCGAGGACGGCTGGGCGGAGGAGGCGGTCGAGCTGAGGCTCCCCCCGGGCTTCTCGGCCGGCAGCTTCGCGGCCGTGGGCGGAGAGCGGGGCTGCGCCGCCGAGCGCCCGGGCTGGCTGCTGGCCGAGCTCACCGGTGATGGCGTGCTCGACGTCGTGATCACCGCGCTGCCCTGCCTCGAGGACGGCGTCGGCGCCGACCGCTGGCAGGTCTACGCCGGCAGCTGCGCGCCCTAAAGCCGCACCGGCGCGCTGCTTCACGTCCCCGTCACCGCCTCGCCACGCATCGGTTAGGCCCCGGGGCGGAGGTCCCATGACCACGCCTGTCCGCGCCGCGCAGCCCCCGCTCTCCCTCCTCCGCGTGGGGATGACGGCGCGCACGGCGTCCTCCGCCCCGCCCCTCCTCCGCCTCCCCTCGGCGCTGCTGCCCGCGGCGCTGCTCCTCGCCGCCTGCGGCGGGCCGGCCCCGAAAGATCCGGGCGGCGCTGGCGCTGATGGGGGCGAAGATGACGTGCCTGACGTTGATCTCGTCAGTAAGCTGCCAGAAGGCGAGGCGCGGGCGGGCGTGGTCAGCGACGAGCGTGCGCTGTTCGGCGGCACCGCGGCCTCGGGGCGGGTCGGCGACCTCAAGCTCTACAACCACGTCGCCCGCTTCGTGATCACCGGCCTGCGACCGGGCGACTACTTCATCCGGCACGGCGGGGTGCTCATCGACGCCGACGCCGAGCGGCCCGAGGGTGAGGCCGGGCGTGACCTGCTCGACGAGCACAGCCCGATGCTGGGCCTCGGCCGGATCGTGCAGGCCACCGCCGTCGAGGTGCTGGACCCAGGCGGCCCCGGGCGGGCCGCGGTCGTGCAGGTCCGCGGGGTCGGCGCGCCCTTCGAGCTGCTGACCGGGGCGACCGAGAGCCCGGACTTCGTGCCCGACATCGACGTCGAGGTGGTCACGACCTACACGCTGGCCCCCGACAGCCCCCTGCTGCAGATCGAGACCACGCTGACCTGGAACGGCAGCACCCAGCCGGTCCAGGTCGGCGATCTCGCGCTCTACGGCATCGAGGCCGGCCAGATCTTCGGCCCCGGGGTGGGCTTCGCCGAGGGCACGGGTCGAGATCCGGGCTGGGTGGCGGTCGTCGCCCACGACGCCGACGTGGCGCTGGGCATCTTCGGCGAGGGCGAGGCCGACTTTCCCGGCTCGCCGGTCGAGGCCCTGCTCAGCGACATCGGGCCGGTGCTCGCCACCCTGCGCCCGAGCCTCAGCCTGAGCGCCGGGCAGCAGCACCGGTGGAGCCGCAGCATCGGCGTCGGCCGGGACCTCGCGACCCTGACCGGGGCTTGGTACGCCAGCCGCGGGGTCTCGACCACCACCGTCGGCGGGCTGGTTGAGGTCGCGGGCGCGCCTGTCGAGGGGGTGCGCGTGGTCCTTCAAGACGAGGCCGGGCGCCCGGCCACCGTGGCCCTGACCGGGCCCGACGGGCGCTGGTCGGCCGACCTGCCCGCCACCGCCGGCTGGACCGCGCTCGGCGACGGGCGGGGCGACGGCCGCAGCGTCGATCTGCCGGCGGGCGCGCCCTGGTACCCGCCGCACGGCGCGGCCTTCACCCAGCAGCTCGCGCTCGACACCCTGCTGGCGCCGCGGGCCACCGCCTGGGCCGAGGGCCTGGGCCTCGCCGGTCCGGCGCCGGTCGGGGCCGAGACCCCGCTCGACTTCGTCGCGCCGGGGCGGCTCGTGGTCGAGCTCGGCGACGGGCGGCCGGCGGTGGTGCGGGTCGACTTCGCCGCCGGCGACCCGGTGGTGGCCGACAGCGCCAAGGTCCGCCCGCGGGCCGACGGGCGGGCGGGCTGGCTCTACCTGCGCGACGGCGCGGGCGCGCTGGCGCTCGAGCCCGGCGACTACGTGGTGACCGTGCACCGCGGCCTGCGGTGGGAGGCCGAGACCGTCGCCGTCTCGGTCGAGAGCGGGGCCGACACGCCGCTCGCGCTCAGCTTGACCCAGGCTTTTGAGACCCCGGGCCTCATCGCCATCGACCCGCACAGCCACGCCTCGCCCTCGCCCGACGCCCGCATCGAGATGGCCGAGCGGCTGGTCACCTCGGCGGCCCACGGCGTCGACCTGCACATCGGCACCGATCACGAGCACGTCGCCGACTACCGGCCGCTGCTCGCCGCGCTGGGCCTCGACCGCTTCGGCGCGTCGGTGCCGGCCACCGAGGTCAGCCCGGTGCTCAAGGGCCACACCAACGTCTGGCCGCTGGTGCTCGACCCGGCCGCCCAAGGGGGCGGCGGCCTGCGCTGGTGGGAGCTCGACATCGACACCGACGCCCTCTACGCCGCCATTCACGAGGCCTACGGCCCCGGCGCGATGCTGCAGGTGAACCACCCCTCGGGGGGCGCGGGCATGTTCGGCGCCGCCGACCTGCTGCCCGACGGCAGCGGGGTCAGCGCGCCCTCCCGCTGGTCGTCGAACTTCGAGCTGGTCGAGGTGCTCAACGACGGCAGCTGGGCCGACTACACCGCCGACTTCCTCGGGCTGGTCAACCACGGCGTGCGCGCTGTTCCGGTCGGCGTCAGCGACAGCCACGGCCACGAGAACGGCATGGGCGCCAACGTCACCTGGCTCTACACCGGCGAAGATCACGCTGCGCTCACTGATCTCGCGGCGCTCAAGGCGGCGACCCTCGCCGGCGGCACCGTGCCGGCGCTGGGGCCCTACCTCGACCTGCGGGTGGGCGGCGCCTGGGCCTCGGGTCAGCGCTTCACCGGCCCCCAGGCCCTCGACGTCCAGGTGCGGGCGGCGGGCTGGTGCCGGATCGACCGCGTGCAGCTGCTGCGCGACGGGGTGGTGGTCGACGAGCGCGCGGTGCTGCCCGAGGACGCCGGCGCGGGCGGCCTCGCCTGGTCGGGCCGCTTCGAGCTCGACCCCGAAGATGACGCCAGCTACGTCGTCATGGCCCACGGCAGCGCCGACATGAGCCCGGTCTACCCGGGCAAGCGGCCCTGGGCGATGAGCGCCCCGCTGCTCATCGACCGCGAGGGCGACGGCTGGAACCCGCCCGGCGGCGCCTTCACCGTGGG
>JBJONS010000062.1:0-8977 GCA_046051725.1 Pseudomonadota bacterium
AACCACTCCATCCGACCGCGCTGGCGGGAGAAGCTGGCGCCCGGGTTGGCCGAGATTTGGATCCAGTCCCAGCTCGGGATGGTAAAGCCGGCCAGCTCGTCGCCCTGGTCGAGCATGACGATGTGGACCTTCTCCTTCAAGTAGTAGTTGAAGTTGGCGCACATCGGCTCCCACATCAGCTCGGCGACCTCAGCGGCCTTGCGGGCGCTGTACTCGGCGTTGATGTAGTGCTCGTTGCCCTCCTCGACGCCCTTCTTGGACTTCGGGTAGTGGACCACGAAGTGCGGGGTGTCGATGCTGTACCACTCCAGATCGGGGTGGTTGGCGTTGTAGGAGTTCTTCACCGCGTGCGCGGCGCCCGGCAGGGCCAGGGCGCCCAGGCTGAGCCCGAGCACCGCGGAGAGGGAGAGCAGGTTGGCGCCGAGGCGCGTGTTCTGGCGGGCCATGAGCATCAATCCTGCGCTTCAGTACCGGAACTCGATGGTTCCGCTGTAGGTGTTGCCGCGGGTCGGGTGCAGGTCTTCGATGGGGAAGTACATGAGATCCTCCCCTTTCATCGGCACCGTGACCGCGGCGACGGCGTCGACGCGCCGCGCCAGGTGGATGGTCCCGCTCGCGAGGACATCGACCGACACGCCGTCGGAGCCCTCCTCGGCGCGCAGGTCCTTGGCGGGGAAGAGGCCCGAAGCCGACGGGCCGATGCGGGTCACGTCGCGCACCTGGAAGACCGCGCCGCCGGCCAGGGCGATGGGGCCCGCCTGGAGCATCAGCTCGCCGTCGACCTTGGTGATGTTGCCCGGCTTCACCCGCATGTTGAACTGGTTGAGCTCGGTCTCGACCGTGTATTGGGTGATGTCCGAGAACCGGTGCACATAGGCCGCGCCGATGCTCCCCGCGAGTGGTCCAACCTGGCGTTTACCGCGGGCTCCCAGCTCGAGGTCCGCGGTGCCTGTGGTCAGCACAAAGTTCGAGAAGGTGGAGGGGCCGCCGACGTAGTTGCCCGGGCTCTCGTTCGCCGCCGAGCCCTTGTAGTTGCTGTACAAGATGATCGAGGCGAGCGGGCCTTGGGAGCGGTAGACCTCGTACTTCACGCCAAAGTTGGGGTCACCCATGCCGAACTGCTTGGTATCGGTGCCGAGCGACTCGTTCTCAAGACGAACGTAATGCGACTTCACCCGCCCATACAGCTCAAAGCGCCGGCTGATCCCATACCGTACGTCGAGGCGCTGGGTGTCGTACGAGAAGCGCGTGCCGTTCGCCCACTCGACCACCTCGCCGTCGGCGCTCCACGCCCCCGTGGCGGTCTTAAAGTCAGCCCCGAGGCCGAACTCCAGCCAGCCCTTGCCGATGACCAACGGCCGCTCAATCTCACGCCCGGGGAGCGGGTCGATCATGGTCTTGGACTCGAACCCCGCCGCGTGCGCGGTCGAGCACAGGCCGAGGCCCAGAAGCAGCGGGAGCGTCCTCGTCATCGTTGCCATTCCGATCTCGCAAAGTTGGGCCAGTGCCAATGCACCTGCGCTGGAGGCGGGGCGGCCCCGCCGCGCCCGACGTGGACGGCGCGTGGACGGCGCGCGGCCGGGGTGGACGCCAGCGGCCGCCGCGCGCGGACGTCCATCCGCGGCCGACAAACGCGCCTCTATTCCATGCGCGGCCGCCAGTGTCAAGGCGAATGGGCCGGCCCCCGCCTCGACGAGGATGCCCTACTGCACGCCACACTCAGCGAGTGTGTTCGGCGTCGGCAGGTGTTCACGGGGCCGCAGCGGCGACCTCAGCGCTTGACCCCAGTCGCCCGGAATGTCTCGTTGTTCCGCACGCGCCGGCTGACCTGCACGTCTGCGTAGCCCGCGTTGCCGAGCATCGAGTCGAGCTGCTCGCGCGTGAACCACCGCCGGACGGGGATCCGCAGCCGATCATAGATGTCGGCGACGACCACGTCGAAGGGCCACTGGTGGTGGTCATGGACCGGCAGGTGCCGGACGATCCCGCCTGCCACGGGCACGCCGCCGAGCGCCCGGTAGGGCGTGTGGCTGAAGATCCGCAGCCCGCGGGCGATGTTGCGGGCCACCCGGTGCTGCTGGTCGGGGGTCATCCCGCTTGAAGCGCCCCGCAGCGCGTTCCCGAGGTGCAGGGTGAGGCCCTGGCGCGGCCCGTAGGTCCACAAGCTCAAGCGCCCGCCCGAGCGGAGGGTCGCGCCGATCGCCGCGAAGGCCTCGTCCGGTCGATCCAAGTGGTGGAGCAAGCCGAACGCCCAGGCGTGGTCGAGCACCCCGTCGCGGATCGGCGGCCGGTACACGTCCCCCTCCACCACGTGCACCCGGCTGAGGTGGCGTGTGTTGGCGACCGCCGAGCTGATGGCGTCGGCGCTCGAGTCCATCGCGATGACCTCGGCCCCGTAGCGGGCCGCGAAGTAGCTGTGTCGGCCGTAGCCGCAGCCCGCGTCCAGCACGGTCTTCCCGAGGAAGTCGTCGGGCTTGACCGGCGCCATCAGGTCGAGGAAGTTGTCCTCCCAGGCCGGGCTGGCCGTGTCGAAGGTGGTCCATCGGTGGCCCGAGGACGGGCCCTCGGGCGTGCCTTGCGGGAGCATCCGCGGCACCCCGTCGCGGATCGGCCACAGCGCGCCGCAGCCGCCGCAGCGCAGCGCGCCGTCCATCACCTCAACCTCGGAGCCCTTCTCGCGGTCAACACCCTCAGGCACGCCATCCTCAGGGCTGAACTGGTCGGTGTGGGCGCGGACGGTGCGGGTGCGGCGGGCCTCGACCGCCAGGTCGACGCCACGGCAGGTCGGGCAGGCGAGCCACCGGAGCAAGCGGTACTTCACGGACAACTCCGGGGGAAGCGCCGGCCGCAGCCCCGGGCGCTGGGGCGGGTCGCGGGGGCGGCAATTGGCATGGGCGGCGGCCTCCCGCGGGCCCGCTGGCGGACCTATCCGCGCGCGGGCGCCGAGGGCACCCGCCCGGTCCCCCATGTCGGGCCCGGACCACCGAAACAACGAGACTATCCGCTCGCACAAGCCATCCCGAGCCTGGACGTGCGCCCGCGCCGCGCCAGAGGCGGGCTGGCGTCGCCCGCCCCCAGAGCCCGTGGTATAGCCCCACCCTGTCGGCACAGACGGGTGTGGCAGGGGCGCTCCGGCCCCACCACCCCGCGGACCGCGCTCTCCGCGGCCGAGGCCCCGCCTCGCGCCCGCCCAGCGCGGTGAAGTCCCCTCCCCTCCGCCCTCTTCGGCTCCCCGGTCCCGCGTGCGCGGCCTCCGTCGGCCTGCACGCCCCGAGCGCGAACGGCGCCCGCCCCAAACGAGGCTCTCGTATGCAGCGGCCCTTGACCACCATCGATGACGTCGTGATCCGCTTTGTGGGCGACTCCGGCGACGGCATGCAGCTGACCGGAACGCAGTTCACGAACACGACCGCGCTCGCGGGGAACGACCTCGCGACCTTCCCCGACTTTCCGGCCGAGATCCGCGCGCCCGCGGGCACCCGGGCCGGGGTCTCGGGCTTCCAGGTCCACTTTTCGAGCAAAGACATCCACACCCCGGGCGACGCGCCCCAGGTGCTCATCGCGATGAACCCGGCGGCGCTGGTCGCGAACATCAAAGACCTGCGCAAGGGTGGCCTGCTCATCGTCAACACCGAGAAGTTCGTCGAGCGGGAGTGGCAGAAGGCCGACCTGCAGGCCAACCCGCTCGAAGACGGCACCGTCGATGACTACCAAGTGGTCCCGGTCCAGATCGCCAAGCTCACCAAAGAGGCGGTCAAAGACCTCGGGCTGAGCCTCAAAGACACCGACCGTTGCAAGAACTTTTTTGCGCTCGGCATGGCCTACTGGCTCTTTTCACGCGACACCGCCCCGACGAAGACCTGGATCAAGGCCAAGTTCAAGGCTCCCTTCGACGAGGCCAACATCCGGGCGCTCGAAGCGGGCTGGTCCTACGCCGAGACCGTCGAGCTCTTCCATGAGCGCTTCGACGTGCCCGCCGCGCAGCTCCCGGCCGGGACCTACCGCAACATCACCGGCAACGAGGCGCTGGCCCTCGGCCTGCTGACCGCCAGCCACCAGACCGGCCTGCGCCTCTTCTTGGGCGCCTACCCGATCACCCCGGCCAGCGACGTCCTGCACTACTTGGCGAAGTTCAAAGACTTCGGCGTCATCACCTTCCAAGCCGAAGACGAGATCGCCGCGGTCAGCGCGACCATCGGCGCGGCCTTCGGCGGCGCGCTGGGCGTGACCACCTCGTCGGGCCCCGGCATCGCGCTGAAGGGCGAGGCGCTGGGCCTCGCGGTGATGACCGAGCTGCCGATCGTCGTGGTCGACGTGCAGCGCGGCGGGCCGTCCACCGGCCTGCCGACCAAGACCGAGCAGAGCGACCTGATGATCGCGATGTACGGCCGCCACGGCGAGGCCCCCATGCCGGTGCTCGCCGCCTGCACCCCGGCCGACTGCTTCCTCGCGGCCACCGAAGCGGCGCGCATCGCCACCACCTTCATGATCCCCGTGATGCTGCTGACCGACGGCTACATCGCCAATGGCTCCGAGCCCTGGCGGGTGCCCGACCTCAGCGAGCTCAGCGCCAGCCCGGTGGTGCACCGCACCGATCCCGAGGGCTTCGCGCCGTATCGGCGCGATCCGGTCACGCTCGCCCGCCCCTGGGCCGTGCCCGGCACCCCGGGCCTCGAGCACCGCATCGGCGGCCTCGAGAAGCAGGACGGCACCGGAAACGTGTCCTACGACCCGGCGAACCACGAGCACATGGTCCGGCTGCGGGCCGACAAGGTCCGCCGCATCGAAGAGGCCATCCCTCCGCTTGAGGTCTTTGGCGACGCAGACGGCCTCCTCGTCGTGTCTTGGGGCGGCACCTACGGCAGCGTCCGCACCGCGGTCGAAGAGGCGCGGCTGCAGGGCCTCAAGGTCGGCCACCTGCACCTGCGTTGGCTGAACCCCTTCCCCAAGAACCTCGGCGCGCTGCTGCTGGGCGCCGAGCGGGTGTTGGTCTGCGAGCTCAACCTCGGCCAGCTCGTGCAGATCTTGCGCGCCCGATTCCTGGTCGACGCGCTCTCCTTCGCCCAAGTGCAGGGAAAACCCTTCAAGGTCAGCGCGCTGCTCGCCCGCATCCAGACGCTCAGCGCCTGAGCCGCGGGCCGCCGCGCGCCCAACCCAACCCTCGACCCCGCCCGCAATACGCCGGTCCTCCCTACGGAGCCCCCGATGTCGCAGCACGAAGCCATCGTCGAAGAGCAGCCGACCCCGTCGTACACGAAGAAAGACTTCATGTCCGACCAGACCATCCGGTGGTGCCCCGGCTGCGGCGACTACAGCATCCTCAGCCAGGTGCAGACCGTGTTCGCCGAGCTCGGCGTGCCCCGGGAGCGCTTCGCGGTCTTGAGTGGGATCGGCTGCAGCAGCCGCTTCCCCTACTACATGAACACCTATGGCTTCCACACGATCCACGGCCGCGCTCCAGCGTTCGCGACGGGTCTGAAGCTGGCCCGGCCCGACCTCGACGTGTGGCAGATCACCGGCGACGGCGACGCGCTGAGCATCGGCGGGAACCACTTCATCCACGTGCTGCGCCGCAACGTGGACATGGTGCTGCTGCTGTTCAACAACCGGATCTACGGCCTCACCAAGGGGCAGTACTCCCCCACCTCGGAAGAGGGGAAAAAGACCAAGTCCACGCCGATGGGCTCGGTGGACCATCCTTTTGAGCCCTGCGCCCTCGCGCTCGGCGCCGAGGCCAGCTTTGTGGCCCGCACCGTCGACGTGTTCACGACCGAGCAGCGCGACGTGCTGCGGGCGGCCCACGAGCACAAGGGCACGTCCTTCGTCGAGATCTGGCAGAACTGCAACATCTTCAACGACGGTGCCTTCGCCGACATCACCGACAAGAAGGCCCGGGCCGAAAAGGTCATCTTCGTCGAGCACGGCCAGCCGCTGCTCTTCGGCAACGACGGCGCGCGCAAGGGCCTGCACCTCAACCGCCGGCTCGAGCTTGAGATCATTGACGTCACAGACGACAACCTCAGCGAGGTGCTGATCCACGACGAGACCAACCCCGTGCTCGCGATGTTGGTCTCGCGCCTCAAGCCGCCCTTCCCGGTGGCCATGGGCGTGCTGTACCGCACCAGCCGCGCGCTCTACGAGGTCGGCGTGCACCACCAGCTCGAGGTCGCCCACAGCAAGCCCGGCGCCGCCGATCTGCGCAAGGCGCTGCTCGGGTCGTCGCCCTGGACCGTGGCCGGCTGATGGCGCCCCCCGCGCCGCCGCGGCCCATCGACCAGTGGCCCGCCGGCCTCGCCCTCGACGGCGTGCTGTGCGACATCGACGACACGCTCACCCACGAGGGCCGCTTGGTGCCCGACGCGCTGCTGGCCTTGGCCCAGCTGCAAGCGGCGGGGCTGCGGGTCGTGCCGGTGACCGGCCGGCCCGCCGGCTGGGTGGACCAGATCGCGCGCCTGTGGCCGGTGGACGCGGTGGTCGGCGAGAACGGCGGGCTCTGGTTTTGGATGGGCGAAGGCAAGCTCCAGCGGCGCTTCTTGCAGCCCGAGGCCGAGCGGGCCCAGAACCGCGCCAAGCTCGACGCCCTCGCCGCGGCGCTGCTCGCCGAGGTGCCCGGCTGCGCGCTGGCCAGCGACCAGGGCTACCGCGCGCTCGACCTCGCGGTCGACTTCTGCGAGGACGTCCCGCCCCTGCCCGAGGCGGCGGTCGACCAGATCGTCGAGGCGTTCACGCGCCGCGGCGCCACGTGTAAGGTCAGCAGCATCCACGTGAACGGCTGGTTTGGAGCCTTCGACAAGCTGACCGGCGTGCACCGCCTGCACCAAGACCGGTGGGGAGCGCCGCTCGATCCGACGCGCTGGGCTTTTTTCGGCGACAGCGCCAATGACGAGCCCATGTTCGCCGCCTTCCCGTGGAGCGTCGGCGTGGCCAACGTCGACCGCTTCTTGCCGCGAATGGCGTCCTGGCCGTCGTTCATCACCAAAGAGCCGGGCGGCCACGGCTTCGCCGAGGCGGTCGACGTGCTGCTCGCCCGCCGCGCCGCCGGTCCCGCCTCGTCGGCCCGGCCCTAAGCTCAGAACAGCGAGCCCTGGGCTGGTCTCGACAAGAGCTCCAGCGCCTTGCTGGCCAGGGTGCTCAGCCCGATCGACGCCCGCTCGGCCGGGACGATCCAGCGCAGGGCGGTCCACGGGCCACCCGCCCGCGGCTCGGGCGCGCCCTCGAGCAGCTCGGCGTCGAAGACATAGAGCTGCAGGCGCATGTGGGTCAGGGTGTGGTCGACGATGCCCCGCAGCGGACCGACCCCGATGCGCAGCCCGGCCCCGCTGGCGACCGCGTCCGCGACGGCCACGCGCAGGGCGCCCTCCCGCTCAGCGGCGCTGAGCTCGGGGTCGGTCGCCGGATCCACCTCGGCCAACAGCGCCCCCGGCAGCTCAAAAAGCCCGCCGAACAGCCCCTGCTCCTTCCGGCGCCCGAGCAGCACCGCCTCGCCCTGGCGCAGCAGCGCGCCCACCGCCACCCGGGCCGGCGCGACCCGGCGCGCCTTCTTGAGGGGGTGCTCGAGCGCCCGCCCCTCGCGGCCCGCGCCGCAGTGGGCCAGCAGCGGGCAGTCCTCGCAGCGCGCGGCCTTGGGCCCGCAGACCGAGGAGCCGAGGTCCATCAGCGCCTGGTTCCAGTCGCCCGCCCGACCCGCAGGCAGCAGGCGCCGCGCCAGCGCGGTGATCTCGGGCCGCCCGCCCGGGTGGCTGTGCACCCGCGCCAGCACCCGCTCGAGGTTGCCGTCGACCGCCGGCTCGTCGAGCCCGAGCGCGATCGAGCAGACCGCGCCCGCGATGTACTCGCCGACCCCGGGCAGGGCGCGCCAGCCCTCGAGGCTCGTCGGGAAGCCGCCGGCGGCGACCACCGCCTTGGCCCCGGCGTGCAGGTTCCGCGCCCGCGAGTAGTAGCCGAGGCCCGACCACAGCGCGAGGACATCGTCCAGCGGGGCGTTCGCGAGGTCTTCCACCGTGGGGAGGGCGAGCATCCACCGCGTGAAGTAGCCGCGCACGACCTCGACCCGGGTCTGCTGGAGCATCACCTCGCTGACCCAGGTGCGGTAGGGGCTGGCCCCCGCGCCGCGCCAGGGCAGATCCCGCGCCCGCTCGGCGTACCAGGCGAGCAGATCGACGCTCATCAGCGGATCGGGGAGGTGTGCAGGCGCGGCGGGGGCGCGGGCGGCGCGGGCCATCGGGGCTCCAGGTGGTCGGGCGCCGGGCGCTATCCCGGCCGGGCGCGGCCGCCGGCGCGATAGCCGGCCGCCGTGTACGGACCGCCCCCCGACCCGCTGCGCCAAGCCGTCGCCGACGGACCCGCCGACCAGCCGCTGGCCTGGGCGCTCTGCCTCGGCCTGGGCGCGCTCCTCGTCGTCCTCGGCCTGCGGCGGGGCGCCGGCTCCCCCTCGCTGCCGCTGCTCGTGGCCGGCCTCGGCTGCGCCTTGCTGGCGCCGGCGCCTGTCTTGGGTCCGACCTCCTGGTTTGGGTCGATGTGGTGGGGAGAGTTCCCCACCATTGACAAGGCCGGATCTTACGCCTTTTTTCGTGCGGGTGCCCACGAGGGGGCCTGGCCTTGGGCGCTGCCCGACAGCCCAGCCCTGCGGCTGATCGGCGCCCACTTGGGCCACCTGCAGCTGATCGGCTGGCTAGAGGCCCTGCTTCCCCCACACGCGGCCTTCGGCGCGGTCGCGGTCGCCCAGCCAGTCCTCGGGTGGCTCTGCTGCGCGCTCTTTCTGCGCGGGCGGGGCGCGGGCCCTTGGTCGGCCCTGGCCTTTGGCCTTCCTTTTGGCCTGGGCCTGCACGTGATGCGCGACGTGAATTGGTACACCATCGAGAAGGCGGCGGTCTATTGGCTCCCGCTGTGGCTCTGGCTGGTCGACCGCAGCGGCCGCCGTCGGGCCGCGGCCCCCCTCGCCGCGCTCTGCTTCTTGTGGATGGCCTGGAACAACCTC
>JBJONS010000063.1:0-3380 GCA_046051725.1 Pseudomonadota bacterium
CAGGCCTGGGCCGCCGCGCACCACGTGGCCCTGCTCGGCGAGATCCCCGGGGCGCTCTTGGGCCGCGCGGACGGCGCGCCGGTCGTGCTGCGGGTCGGGATGCGGGCCGAGGCCGACCACGCCGTGCTGCGGATCGAGAGCTCGGTCCCCTTCGACCAGCTCATGCAGGGCTTGCCCTCGCGCGCCGCGGGCGCCCTCCAAGGTCCGCTGAACCTGGGCCAGCCGATGCTCTGAGGCCGCGGGTCAGGGGGCCGGCGGGGCCACCGGCACCCCGTCGACGGTGATCACGGGGTCGGCCCGCTTCGCCGCCCGGACCTCGCGCCGGGTGGGCGTGCGGGCCGCAGGCGCCTCGTCGGGGGGCGGACCGGCCTCTCCGCCGGGATCGGCGCCGGCCGCGGCCTGCAGCGGCGCCTCGTCGGTCGCCGCGGGCGCCTCTGCGCAGCCCTCCCTCCGCCAGAGCAGCGCGTGGGTGGGCATGGTCGGCGCGGTGAACGCCCAGAGCTCCCAGCGATCGAGCGGGGCCGCGCCCTCGGCGCCGTCGTCGCGGTCGGCCGCGGCGATGCCCTCGATGGGGAGGCGCAGCAGCACGGCGTCCCCGTCCTCGGGGGCGGTGACCGGCACCCCCGGCGCGCGGAGCACCCAGCTCGGCCCCCGGACGTCGTAGGGGTCCACGCTGGCCCACCAGCCCGCTGGCGCCCGCACCGTGGTGGGTGCGCTGTCGCCGGGCAGCTGCAGCTCGATCCGCCAGGGCGCGTCGAGCTCGCCCATCGGCAGCAGGTCGGCGTCCAGCGCGGGCCAAGACTCCGGGCCGCGCCCCTCGGCGACCAGGGCCCCCTCGATGCGGGCCGGCGCGGTGGGCGAGGAGTAGAGCCCCAGCTCGACCCCCTCGTGGGTGGCCCAGAGCGCGCAGCCCTCGCCCTCGGCCCCCACCGTCGGCCGCAGGCTGACCTGGCCGTGGTAGCTGCGGCGGACGTAGCCGTCGGTCAGGCGGAGCGTGGCCCGCAGGCGCAGTCCCGGACCCGCGCAGCGCAGGGCGGCGTCGAGCGCGGCGGCGAGGCCATCGTCACCGTCATCGGGCACGACCTCTTCGATCGCGGGCCACCACGGCAGGGTGAAGCGCAGCCAGGACTCCTCGGCGCGCAGGGTGGCCTCCCAGGGCGCCGCCGGACGCAGCGGGCCGTCGCCGGGCGCGGGCCAGAGCTCGACCTGGGGGAGGGCCGCGGCGAGGGCGTCCGCCGGGACCAGCTCGGGATCGGGCAGCGGAGGGGTGGGGAGGACCGCAGCGCCGGCGGTGTCGGCGCAGCCATCCTCCCCGTCGGCGGGCCGCAGCCGGAGGAGCGCCGCTTCTGCCAGCTCGCCCTCGAAGGCCCCGTCCAGCGCCTCGCCGAGCGGGCCGCGCAGCGGGCTGGCCCACCAGACCAGGTCGGTCGCGCCGCCCTCTTCGAGCGCCAGCCCCTCTTCAGGCCGGCCCTGCGAGAGGGCGATGATCGCTGGATGGACGAGCTGGACGCCACCTTCGCTTGACGAGACCAGCAGCCCGGCGGCGGTGAGCGCGGCGCCGTCGCCCGGGCCGGCGGGCTGGGACCAGGGCTGGTCGAGCTGCCCGAGCGGGGCGCAGGCGAGGTCGCGGGGGCCGCGGTGGCAGAGGCGGAGGCCCCCGTCGGACGGGGCGGCGGCGGCCCACCGGCGGCCCGCCGGCGGTGCGCGCGGCGGGCTGATCGCGCCCCCGTCCAGGTCGACGAGGCGCAGGGCGTCGGGCTGGGCGATCACGAGCTGGCCGCCGCCGACCGCGAGCAGAGCGCCCTCTGTGGTCGGCCCCTGGGCCCGCCAGCGCGCCGCGCCGTCGGGGCTGACCCGCTCGAGCCAGCCGCCCTGCTCGACGACGAGCAGATCGCCGTCGTCGAGGTCGATGAGCGCGATCGCGGGCGCGGCGAGGCGCAGGCTCCACGCCGCGCCCCCGTCGCTCAAGCGCAGCGCCCACAGGCGGGCCTCGCGGGTGGTCAGCGCGAGGCCCTGGGCGGGCCGCACGGCCGGCGCGAGGGCGGCGGTGGACAGGGCGCTGCGCCAGCGGCGGGCGCCGGTCTCGGCGTCGATGACCGCGAGGTAGCCGGCGCCGTCGCGGACGAGCAGGGCCGCGTCGGCCGCGTCGAGCGCGGGGTCGAGCGGGGCGGCGTGGGTGTAGCCGAGGGGGCTGTGGGCCCGCAGGCTGCGGTCGCCGGCGAGGACCAGCAGCCCGCCGGTCTGCGTGACCCCGACCAAGCCGCCGTCGGCGGTGGCTTGGGCCCCGGGCCGCAGGCGCTCGGCGAGCCCAAAGCGCGCCGAGGGCGCGCCGCTGTCCGCGTCGACCCGCAGGGCGTGATCGGCCGAGAGCAGCCAAAGGTGCGCGCCGTGGCTGACCACCGCCGGGTGCTTGGGCCCGTCGTGGGCCCAGCCGGTCGGCGTCGGGGCCGCCGGGCCGGGCAGGGGCTGGGCGCGCCCGTGGTGGACGACGCGGAGGTCTTTGCCGTCCGGGCCTTTGGCGCGCCAGGCGCCGGTCGGTCCGTCGACGGCCATCGGCCCGGCGAGGGCCGGACCGCCGGCCACCGGGCGGCGCCAGGTGCCCACCGGGGTGCTGGCCCGCTGCTGGCCCTCCAGCACCAGCGCGCCGTCGGCGTCGCGCTCCCGCACGGGGCCCTCGCCCAGGCCGCCGTCGCCCTCGCACCACTCGCGGCTGCCGCCCCCGGACAGCACGTCGACGCGCTGGACCGTCCCCGCCGGGCAGGACCAGCCGGGCAGGGCGGCGGCGGCGCGCGGCCACCCGAGGCCGACGGCGCCGCCGAGGGTGATGAGCAGGTGTGCGCGGGCGCGCATGGCCGGACCCCCTCTGACCCCCCCGCCGCTCAGCGCGCGCCGCGGGTCTGGGGGGCCTCGTCGGGGTTGGTCTGCTCCCAGCCCGCGTCGGCCTGCTGGCCGTCCAGGTACCAGAGGCGCTCGCCGCTGCGGTCGGTGGCGTCGACCGGCGTCGGCGGCGGCGGGGCGGGCGGGCTGTCGGCGGCAGGGCCGCTGTGGGCATCGGCGCCGCGCGCCGAGGTCAGCGCGCTGATCGCATCTTTGGCGAGGCGGGCGGTGCCGCCCACCCGCTTCTTGAGCCTCGAGAGCACGCCCACGCCCGCCTCCGCGCCAGGGGCCGGTGCCTACTGGCTGATCAACTTTCGGAGGGAGCCGTACTGCCGGACCTTGAACCAGGTCAGCTCCCCATCCTTGAAGTAACGCATCGCCACCCAGAACATCTTGGCGTAGTTGCTGGCCCAGGCGAGGTAGTAGACCGGCTCGATGTTCTTCTTCCAGTGCTCGCGCTCGTCGATGAGCTTGCGGATGAAGTCACGCGGCACGAAGCTCTT
>JBJONS010000064.1:0-3054 GCA_046051725.1 Pseudomonadota bacterium
CGGGCCCGCGCCGCGCCGCCGAGGCCTGATGCCCGCTGAGCCCCCTGCGACCGCCGCCCCCTTGCCCCACGGCCGCGTGGATCGCCGGCACCGGACCGGCCTGCGCGTCGTGGTCGAGCCGGGCGGCGCGGTCCCGGTCGTGGCCGCGCAGCTCTGGGTCCGCACCGGCGCCTCGCTCGAGCCGGACGCCCAGGCCGGCGCGGCCCACCTGCTCGAGCACCTCGTGTTCAAGGGGGCGGGCGGCGCGACCGGGCCGCAGATGACCGCCGAGATTGAAGCGCTGGGCGGTGATCTCAACGCGTGGACCGGCCTCGACCACACCGCCTACACCGCCACGGTGCCCCTGGCCGCGCTGCCCACCGCCCTGCGCGTGGTGACCGATCTGGCCTTCGCGCCCTGGCTGCGCGGGGCCGACCTCGCCAAAGAGCGCGGCGTGGTGCTCGAAGAGCTGCGCGGCGCGCTCGACGACCCCCATTCGGTGCTCGCCGACGCCGTCCGGGCGGCGCTCTGGGGGCCGCACCCCTACGGCCGCCCCGTGCTCGGCTTTACCCCCACCGTCAAGGCGCTGCGTGTGGGGCAGCTCCGGGCGATCCACCAGCGCTTCTACGACCCGACCAACGCGGTGCTGGTGGTGATCGGCCCGGTGGACGCCGACGCGGTGATGCAGGCCCTCGACGCCGCGCCTGCGCTCGCCCGCCGGTCCTCGGCGGAGGACGCGGGCCAAGCCGCGGCCGAGGCCCGCACGCAGCGGCGGTCGACCCTGCCCGTCCGCCCGGCCCGGCCCGGCGTGCTGCTCGTGGACCGGGCCTTCGAAGACCGGCTCATCGAGATCATCTTCCCAGCCGCTGATCTCGACGATCCACTCCACCCGGCCCTCGATCTGTTGTCGGTGGCCATGGGCAGCGGCAGCAGCGCGCGGCTCGGGCAAGAGCTCCGCCACGAGCAAGACCTGGCGCTCGAGGTGTGGAGCGCGCTCGAGAACGATGAGGACGAAGGCTCTCTCGTCGTGCACCTCGCGGTCGCCGAAGGCAAGGTCGAGGCGGCGCTGCGGGCGGTCGCCACCAGCCTCGGCCGGATCGCGGCGGGCGGCCTGGACGCCGGTGACCTCGAGCGGGCCCGGGCGGCGCTGCGGGCCGACCGCCTCAGCGAGCGCGAGACGGTGGACGGGCGGGCCAACCGCGCCGGGTGGACCGCGACGGTGCTCGGCGATCTGCGGCGGGAGCCCGCCTATGAGGCGGCCTTGGACGCGGTGAGCCTCGGTGATCTGCGCGCGGCGGCGGCCCGGCTGGGGCCGGAGCGCGCGGTGGTCGGCGTGCTCGCGCCGGCCGGTGAGCTCGACGAGGCCCAGGCCACCGCCGCCTGGGCGGAGGGGTGGGCCGCCGGGGCAGCGGCCCTGCGCGCGGCCCCCGGGGTCCGGGGCCCCCGCTTGGGCGGCTTCGTCCTCGACAACGGCCTGCGGGTCATCCTCGAAGACCAGACCGAGCAAGAGCTGACCGCGCTCTCGCTGGTCGGGGTGGGCGGACAGCTCGCCGAGCCCGCCCGGGGCGCGGGCCTCGCGGTGGCTTGGTCGGCCTTGCTCGCCCACGGCGCCGGGGATCGCGGCGCGCTCGACTTCGCCAAGGCGGTCGAGGGCCTGTCCGGCGCCTTTGGCGGCTGGAGCGGGCGGAGCAGCGTCGGCCTCTCGGCCCGCTTCCCGACCGTCGACATCGACGCGGGCCTGAGCCTCGTCGCCGACGCCGTGCTGCGCCCCACCTTTGAGGATGACGAGGTGGAGCGGGTCCGCCGCGACCTGACCGAGAGCCGGCGGCTGGCGGCCGACGACCCCGAGGGCCTCGCCTGGGAGCGGGCCATGGCCCGGCTCTTCCCCGCGCACCCCTGGGGGCGGCCCGACGGCGGGACCGTCGACGGCATCGCGCGCGTCTCGGCGGCGGCGGTCCGCGCCTTTCATGAGCGTGTGCTGGTCGGCCAGAACCTCTGCCTCGCGGTCGTCGGCGACGTCGATCCGGCGTGGCTGCGGCGCCGGCTCGCGCGCACGCTCGGGCGGCTGCCTGCGGGCGCCCGCCACCCGCTGCGGCCGCCCGCCCCGCTGGCCGGGACCCGCCGCACGGTGGCCACCGTCGGGCGCGAGGATGCGACCGCGGCGTTGGTCTTGGGCTTTCGCGGCGTGTCGGTCGGCAGCGCCGAGGAGCCTGCCGCCGCGGTGCTCGCTGCCGTGCTCGGCGGCGCGGTCGGCGGCGGCGGCCGCTTGTTCGCCTCGCTGCGCGAGGAGCACGGCCTCGCCTACAGCGTCACCGCGGGCAACGAGAGCTCGCTGGGCGGCGGCGCGTTCATGTGCACCGTCAGCACCGACCCCGAGCGGCTCGCCCAGGCCCGCGCGGCCATGTGGTCGGTCCTGCGCGGGGTCGCGGCGCGTCCTGTGCCCGCCGATGAGCTGCAGCGGGTGCAGCGGGGCATCGTCGAGGGCGCGGTGATGGGCTTTCAGCGGGCCAGCGGCCGCGCCGACCGGATCGCCGCCGTCGCGGCCTTCGAGGGCGAGGTCGAGGGCTGGCGCGCCCGCAGCCAGCGGGCCTTGGCGGTCACCGCCGCCGAGGTCCAGGCCCTGGCCGTCGCGCTGCTGCGGCGGGACCGGGTGGTGGACAGCGTGGTCGGCCCGCCCCGGCTCGCCCGCGCCTAAAGCGGGCCCGCCTGCCCGGTGTCCTGCTGGCGTCGCCGGCGCCCGGGCCCCCGAGGCCCTGTGGTAGACCCTGGGGGCCAGCGTGGTCGCCGCGGCGGCCCGCCCCGGGGTCGCCGGGTGTCGACGAGAATGTCTGGATGATCAAACGGAGCCGTCGAGGCTTCGCCAGGGGGAGGGGAGATGGGCCCGCGGGACATCCAGCTCGGCTTTGAGGACGACGGGATCGGTGCGGATGACGACTTCGGCGCAGACCCGGAGCCGCCCGCCCCGGCGCCGGTCGCCGCGCCTGTCCGCGCCCCCGCCGCGGCGCCGGCCCAGGTCGCTCCGGTCGCTCCGGTCGCTCCGGTCACTCCGACGGCCCCCGCGCCCCGCGCCCCGGC
>JBJONS010000065.1:0-24462 GCA_046051725.1 Pseudomonadota bacterium
CTGGGGGCCGGCGGCCCCCGGCATCCATCGCGAAACAGCGCATGGACTGCACGAACGGCCTCGGCAAGTCGATGAGGCCCAGCGTCGCGAGCGTGAGCCGAATCAAGGAAAGCCGGTATGAGATGCGACTCGAGTCGCAGCGGGAGGCTCGCCGACCCTCGAACACGCGACTTGAGTCGCAGCGGGAGGGTCGCCGACCCTCAAAAACGCGACTTGAGTCGCAGCGGGGGGCTCGCCGACCCTCGAAGCTGCGACTTGAGTCGCAGCGGCTGGCCTGCGGTCCGACCGACGCCCTCAGCCCTCAGCCTTCAGACTTGGCCTTGGCCTTGCTGCTCGACTTGGACTTCGACTTGCTGCTCGACTTGGCCTTGGCCTTGGCCTTGGCGGGGGCCGCAGGCTCTTCTTCGGCGGCCTCGGCGGCCTCGCCCGCGGCGGCGGGGGCCGGCGCGGCGGCGGGCGCGGGCGGGCCGTCTTGGGGGCGCGGGGCCTTGCCGATGTCGGCGACCGCGGCGTCGAGGTCAAAGTCGAGGTCGAGGTTGCCCTCGGCCCGCACCGTGACCCCCTTGCGCAGGATGCTCGGCTCGTCGGGGCTCGGCCCGTCGCCGTTGTAGTCGACGAAGGCCTGCAGGCTGATCTCGCCCTGGTCTTTGTTGACCGCGACCCGCCACTCGCCGGGCTGGGGGAAGTTCGCCGCGTGCAGCACCGCGCCCTCGCGCTCGCCGCCCGACTGCAGCACGTCGATCCGGATGGTGCCCTTGCCGCCGGTCCACTTGATCACGCCGCCGACCTCGGTGCCGTTGCCCTCGGCCACGACGATCGCCGGGCCGCCCGCCGCGTCGGCGCTGCCCGTCGGCGGCACGCCCGCGTCGGGCTCACCCGGGGGCGGCGGCATGCTGGGCGTGCCCGCGCCGTCTTCTGGCGGCGGGCCGGCCGGGCCGCCCGCGGTGGCGCCCTCACCGGGCAGCCCCGGGGCAGGGTTCGCGCCCGGCGCCGTGGGATCGGGCGGCGGCGGCGGGCAGGCGGTGAGGAGCCCGACCACCGGCGCGAGCCGGAGGAGTCGGAGGAGCGGGAGCAGCGAGCTCAGGGCGCGAAGGCGGAGCATGGTGGGCCTCCGAACAGGAGAGGGGAGGCGCGCGCGCCCACGCACCAGCGCGGGGGCCCGCGCCCACAAGGCGCGCCCTATCTCCGCCGGAGCGCCGCGCCATTCGCGCCCAGCCCGCGGCCGTTAGCGGGAGCGGCGTGCACGCGGGCGCTCCGGCCGCCCCCGCCCGAGGAGCGATGCCCCACCGCCGCGCCCTGGCCCTGCTCGCCGCCCTGCTGCCCGCCGCCCTGCTCCTGCTCGGCCTGCGCCCGGCCCTGCTGACCCTGCCCGGGGCCGGCCCCTGGGGCCCCGAGGACCCCTGGCGCAACGGCGACGTGGCCGGCGCCTGGTGGTGGTGGTGGGCCGCCCACCGCCTGTGGCGCGGCGGCGAGATTGACGCGCTGGTCAATCACCCCACCGGGCTCGGCGCGCTGGGCGCCACCCTGCCCAACCCCGTGCAGCTCGGCCTGCTCGGCGCGCTCAGCCCGCCCACCCCGCTGGCCTGGAACCTGCTGCTGCTCGGGCACAGCGCGCTGCACGTCATCGCCACCCAGCGCCTCTGCCGCGCGGCCGGCGCGGGGCCGGGCCTGGCCGCCGGCGCCGCCGCCCTGGTCGCCGCCTCTCCCCTCTGCCTGCACGAGCTGGCCGGCGGTCGCCCCGACAGCCTGCCGATGTGGCCGGCGCTCTTCGCCTGGGCGCTGGCCCTGCGCGGCGGGCCGCGGGCGGGCGCCCTCGCTGGGACGCTCATCGGCCTGCAAGGCGTGCTCTACCTGTGGCACGGCATCATCGCCGCGCTGGTCGCCCTGCTGCTGCGCCCCGCGGCCCGCAGCGCCCTGCCTGGCCTGATCGGCGGCACGGTCGTCTTTCTGCCCTACCTGCTCTGGCTCTGGCCGGCCCTGCACGAGGGCGCGGCGCTCAACCTGCCGCCGGCCGGCTACACCAGCCAGCCGCTGGCCGGTCTTTTCGTCGCGGATGACCTGCCTGAGCGCTTCCTCGCCCACCCGGCCCTGCTGGTCGGCGCGCTGCTGCTCGGGGCCCGCCGCGGCGGCCGGGGCCTGCTGCTCGCCGGCCTGCTCGTGCTGGCGCTGAGCCTGGGCCCGACCCTGCGCTGGCGGCCCGGCGAGGACGGCCTCGTCGGACCCCTGGCCTGGCTGCAGTGGGCGGCCCCGGCCCTGCGCCGCCTGCATCACCCGGCCCGGGCCGCCGGCCTCGCCTTGCCCCTGCTGGCCGCTGCCCTCGCCGCGGGTCTGCGCCGCCCGGGGCGCGCGGGCTGGGCCACCGGCGCCCTGCTGGTCGGCCTCGCCCTGCCCCGCCTCGACGGCCTCGGGCGGGTCGGGCGGTGGGATGCCGCCCCGGCCCCGCCCTACGCCGCGCTGGCCGCCGCCCGCGCCGGCGGGGGCCCGGTCATCGACCTGCTCGGGATGGAGCACCGCACCGCCATCCTGCTGCAGACCGTCCACGGCCGGCCGCTGGCCGAGCCCTTCGCCTTCCGCCGCACCGGGCCCTGGGCCGCCGAGCTCGACGCGCTGGCCCGCGGCCAGCCGCCGGCGCCCGACCTTTTTGTGCGCCTCGCCGCGGCCGGCTTCACCGAGCTGTGGGTGCTGCCCCGCTTTGGCGACGGCGCGGCCGCCCGCGCCCGGGTCGAGGCGGCGCTCGGCCCGGCCGAGGGCGGGGCCTGGACCCTGCCCGCGCCCTGAGCCCGCAGGGGCCGTCCGCCGCGGGGCGCGGGGCGCGCTCACGGCGAGAGCAGCGCGCAGCAGGTCCTCCTCAGCGACCCTTCCGCCGAGGGGCCCGCGCGGTGTAGGCTGCGGCTCCCGTTGAGGTGACCCCGTGCCCGTCCGCTCGCTGCTCCGCTGGCTCCCCCTGCTGCCCCTGCTCTCCGCCTGCGGCGGCGAGGTCAAAGAAGAGCAGCCCAACACCAACCCGCCCCCGGCGGTCGGCACGCCCAACGACAAGCCGCCCGAGCCGCTGCCGGCCCCGCCGGTGCGCCCGCCCCAGATCAACGGCGCCACCTTCGAGCCCGCCAAGCCGACCGCCCAAGACGAGATCAAGGTGAAGGTCGACGCCATCGACCCCGACAGCAACTACGTCGAGCTGTCGTACCTCTGGCTCATCAACGGCCGCCAGAACCCGGCCCTGCGCCGCGACACCGTCAAGGCCGGCGAGCTGCGCAAGGGCGACGAGCTCAGCGTCGAGGTCACCGCCCGCGACCAAGAGGGCAACGAGAGCAAGTACACCTCGCCCGCGATCACCGTGGTCAACGCGCCCCCGGTCTTCTCGAGCGACCCGCGCCTGCTGACCAAGCTCGACGGCTACAAGGTCGAGGCGCGCGACCCCGACAAAGAGCTGCTCACCTACAGCGTCAGCGGCGGCCCCGAGGGCCTGGCCATCGACGCGGGCAGCGGCACGCTGAAGTACAAGGGCACGACCAGCGAGAAGGGCGGCCACTACAGCATCGTCGTCAAGGTCGACGACGGCGACGGCGGCACCGCCGAGTGGCGCCTCGAGGTCGACATCAGCCCCGGCAGCGACGCGGTCAAGGCGGCCAAAGAGGCCGAGAAGGCCGGGAAGGCCAAGGCCGCCGAGCCGGCGCCCCGCTACTGAACCGCACCGCCGCCGCCGGCGCGCGACAGGGCCGGGGCGATCCCGTAGCGGTCTGCGGCCGCGGGAGGAGCCGGCGCCCGCCCGTGCTACGCTCGGCGCTCCGCCTGAGGACGATCATGATCGCCGCTCCGCCCCGCTCTGCGCACCCGCTGGTCTCGCTGGTCTCGCTGGCCCCGCTGGTCTCGCTGGCCCCCCGGTCCCACAGGCCGGCCGCGCGCGGGGTCGGCCGGGGCCTGCCGCTGCTCGCGGCGACGCTGCTCAGCGCGGGCTGCCGCAGCAGCAGCGTGTACTTCTCTGAGCAAGACGACCTGACCGCCGTGATGACCGACGAGATGGGGGCGGCCGGCCAGACCCTCGACGTGGCCGTCTACACGTTCACGAGCGAGCCGATCCGCGACGCGCTGATCGACGCCGCCGCCCGCGGGGTGGTGGTGCGGGCGGTCATCGACACCTGGGAGGCCAACGACGCCGTCGTGTCGAGCCTGCAGGGCACCGACGTGCAGGTGCGCCGCAAGGCCGGCTTCGCCGGCGGCATCATGCACAACAAGTTCGCGGTGATCGACGGCCAGAGCGTGCTCACGGGCAGCTTCAACTGGACCTACGCCGCCGATGAGCAGAACGACGAGAACCTTCTGCTCCTCTCCGACAAGGCCCTGGCGGGCCAGTACGGTGATGAGTTCGACCGCCTGTGGGCGGCCGCGGAGTGAGGATGCACAGGCAGCGCGGGGGAGACAGGGCGGGCCGAGCGGCGCAGCGCCTGCGGTGGGGCCTCGGCCTCGGCCTGCTGGCGGCCGCGGGCGGCGCCGAGGCGCGGACCTACCCGGTCATCATCCAGGGCAACAACGAGGACGACCTCCGCAACCTCTACGAAGACGGGCTGCTCAACCCCGAAGAGTTTGACGTCCTCAACGAGCTGCTCAACAACCCGCTCGACATCAACAAGGCGACGCGGGGCGAGCTCTACGACCTGCCCAACGTCACCTTGAAGATGGCGCGGCTGATCGTGGCCGAGCGGTCCAAGCGCCCGTTCCAGAGCCTCAACCAGCTCGCCGACCGGGTCGAGGGGGTCAGCCCGACGCTCATCGACGAGATCCGCCCCTTCGCCTACGCCGGCGGGGTGGTCGACGCGAAGGGCGGCTTTGACGCCGACAAGCTGAGCGGCCGCATCCGCACCCGCACCGGCATGTACATCGCGCCGATCGACGAGATCGAGGGCGACCACGCCAACCGCACCCACAGCATCGACCAGCTCGGCTACGGGCGCATCCCCGCCACCCAGCTCGGCGGCGAGGTCGTCTACGACCGCACCTACGGCGTGGGCGCGATGGGCGTGCTGCAAGACGGCATCCAGGGCATCGTCTACGACCCCGACAGCCGCGACCTGCACGCCAGCTACGGCATGTCCGGCGATCTCGGCCGGGCCTATGGCTTCGTCGAGCAGGACCGCTGGCGCATGATCGCCGGCAGCTACACCGCCGGCTTCGGCCAGGGCCTCACCTTCGACCGCACGAGCCGCAGCCAGCCCAACGGCTGGTACAAGGACCTGTCGATCTCGGCCGACCAGCTCTTCCGCAGCTTCCGCTTCGCCCGCGGGCTCTTCGGGGTGGCCGCCACCGGGACCTGGGACATGGGCGACAACACGCTCGAGAGCACGCTGTTCACCTCGGTCGACAAGTACAACATCTACCAGTACGACATCGGCATGACCGGCGGAGAGTCGGTCGACTACACGCTGACCGAGACCGACTCGCCGCGGATCTACATCGACGGCCAAAAAGCCGGCTGGATGACCATCCCCGACGCCTACCGCGAGTCGATCGTCGGCGGCAACGTCAACTACCGCATCGGCGCCCGGTCCCAGCTCGGCCTGACGACCTACGTCGGCCACCAGGACCGCGACGTCATCGACGGGATGGAGGACGACGACCAGTTCGTCATCCGCGGCGGCTGGCCCATCCAGCAAGACACCTATGGCGCGGTCGGCCTCAACGGCACCTGGGGCGTCGGCCCGGTCGACCTGCTCGCCGAGCTGACCAAGAGCTTCACCGGCGGCTGGGGCGGCCAGGTGCAGGCCGTGCTCAACCCGGTCGGCGGCGAGATCGAGCTGAGCCTGCGGCGGTACAGCACCGACTTCGACAACCCGCTGGCCGGCGGCATGGCCAACGCCGACGAGTACCTGGGCATGCGCGACCGCGACGAGCAGGGCGGCCGGGTGCGGGGCTTCTACAACATCGGCGAGGGCCTGCGGCTGCAGACCGACGTCGACCTGTGGCAGAACATGCTGCCCGGCACCTGGAACCTGATGACCTATGGTCGGCTGCAATACGCCCTGCGCGAGAAAGACCTGACCATGTCGGTCTATGGCAAGCGCACCGACCAGAACCTCGCCGCCGGCGGGCGTGGCCGGGTCTACGGCGGTGACTCAGACAACCTCTACGTCGATCTCGTGGGCTCGGCCCCCGACGAAGACAGCGAGGTCATCGACATCGCCGAGGCGATCGACCGCTCGGGCACCCGCAGCTTCGTCGGCCTGACCATGCAGGGCAACCCGATCAAGCCGCTGAACCTGAGCGCCCTCTACCAGCGCATGTACACCGACGCGGGCCTGCTCTACCCCACCGAAGAGGGGCCGTGTGAGTACGACTACCAGATCGGGCAGTACACCTGGTTCAAGGCCCGCTGGCGCGTGATCGAGCCGACCACGCTGACCTTCCGCACGCGCTACCGCGACGAGGACGTGCACGGCTCGCTCGGCGAGCACCAGCTCGACTTCTACCTGCAGTGGGACCAGAAGTTCGCCGAGCGCTTCACCTTCGCCACGCGCGGGCTGCTGGGCATGCAGATGGCCGACCCACAGTCCAGCTTCAAAGACTACTGCGACCGCCAGGGCGTGCCGGAGCTCGCCGGCAGCTGCGTGGCCGATCCGGTCGAGGAGCTCGTCGCCTCGGGCGCCGACAAGATCTTCGGGGTCTGGTGGACCTCGCTGCAGATGAGGTTCTGACATGCACACGCGCACCCGCTCTCCGCGCCCCGCAACTTCGCGCCCCGATGCTCCGCGCCCCGGTGCTCCGCTCCAGACGGCCCTCCCGGTGACCCGGGCGCGGGTCCTCCTCCCCCTGCTGCTGGCTGCGGCGCTCACCCCCCGCGCGGCCTGGGCCGTGGCGCCCGGCGCCGGCGGCCTGGTCATCACCGAGATCTTGGCCGACGGCGCCTGCCAGTACAACGAGTGGTTCGAGGTCTACAACCCCGGGTCGGCCGCGGTCGACCTCGACGGCTGCGTGCTGTCGACCAACGCGGGCGGCTCGACCCACACCGTCGCCGGCCCGGTCCCGGTCGGCCCCGGCGCCTACGCCATCCTCTACCGCAGCAGCTCGTCTTGCGGCGACGTCACCCAGATTGACGCCGAGGGCGCCGTTCCGGTGGCCTACAAGTACGGCACGCTGCAGCTGAGCAACTCCGAGCTGCGCGACCTGACCATCACCTGCGGCGCCACCGTGGTCGACGTGGTGAACTTCGACGCCGACGAGTTCCCCTGCGACGACGGCACCTACGGCAGCTGCAGCGTGCAGCTCGAGCCGGCGACGCTGACCGCCGCCGCCAACGACGACGCCAGCACGCCCGACGGGGCCTGGTGCCCATCGAGCACCGACGACAGCTACAACCACGCCTTCCCGGCGGTGGACGCGCCGACCGCCTCGCTGGGCACCCCCGCGCGGGCGAACACCTGCGGCGACGGCGGCGTGGTCCCCGGCGATGACGGCGGCGGCGACGGCGGCACCGACGGGGGCATCGACACCGGCCCGATCGAGGTGCCGACCGATGTGTGCCAGCCCGGCGACTTCATCATCTCTGAGCTGATGATCGCGCCCCGCGACAGCGCGAACGCCGACGAGTGGATCGAGCTGCACGGCACCGGCGGCAGCTGCAACCTGCACTCGTGCACGCTCGAGACCTGGACCACCGGCGAGGGCCTGCGCGAGTCGCACCAGATCAACGCGCCTGAGGGCCTGCTCAGCGTGGCCAGCGGCGAGCAGCGGGTGCTGGCCCGGGCCACCACGTCCGACCGCGACGCCGGCGGCATCAGCTGGAAGGACACCGACGGCGACACCATCACCGCCGACTACCTGTACCCCTATGATGTGTACCTGCGCTCGGACCCCGGCGAGGTCCGCCTGCTCTGCGACGGCGAGCTCATCGACAGCGTCCCCATCGACTGGGATCTGTTCAGCGACAAGGTGGGGGTCTGTCCGAACGGCTGGTGCTCGATCAACCTGCACCCCGCCTACCTCACCGCCACCGAGAACGACGACCTGTCCAAGTGGTGCGTGCCGCCGGTCGAGGGCAACATCACCACCCACACCGACCCGGCCGGGGTCACCTACGAGTTCGGCAGCACCGTGCGCCGCCTGAACGAGTGCCCGGTCTACGCGTGGCCGGGGGAGGGAGAGGCGGCCTTCGTCGAGATCATCGCCAGCCCCCAGGCCACCGAAGAGTGGCTGGAGATCGCCAACGTCGCCGGACGCGAGCTCGAGCTGACCTTGTGCACCCTGCAGCGCACCAAGCGGGAGATCTCGGAAGAGACCGGCGAAGAGGTCATCAGCGACCCCACCCGCTACACCTTCGGCCTCGACGGCGCCAAGGTCTTCGTCGCCGCCGACGCGGTCCAGCTCTTCGCCAAGGGCGGCTGCTTGCAGTCGACCGGCGGCCTCGACACCGCCAGCGGCGCGCTGTCGAGCG
Source organism: Pseudomonadota bacterium (assembly GCA_046051725.1). GTDB lineage: Bacteria > Myxococcota_A > UBA796 > UBA796 > UBA2385 > JAEUKK01. The sequence continues at coordinate 8,423 of JBJONS010000065.1, forward strand.
ACTGCAGCTACGGCGAGCTCTTCTACGAGTCGCTGAGCTTCACCGCCGACGGCGACGAGATCTTGGAGCTGTACTGCCCATCCGAGGGCGGGACCGAGGTGCTGGTCGACCGCATCGAGTTCAACTTCGCCAAGCTCGGCGTGCGCGAGGGCCACTCGCTCATGCTCGACGCCGCCAAGGTGAACGCCGACGCCGCCACCACCAACGACGACCCCTCGGCCTGGTGCGAGGCGGCCTTCGGCCAGCAGTTCCTCGAGGCTGACGACGAGAAGTGCAACTACGGCACCCCGGGCGAGCTCGGCCAGTGCCTGACCGACCCGCTCAACCCGCCGAAGACCGTCTGCCGCTGCGCCGGCATCTCGGACCACGGCTGGCGGGCGGCCTGGCCGCTGCTCGGCCTGCCGCTGCTGGTCCTCCGCCGGCGCCGGACCCGCTCGGCCTAGCCCGCCCTCAGGCCGCCCCGGCCTCCCGGGGCGCCGCTCCCCTCCGCTGTGCCGGTGGAGGGGCCCCCCGCAGGGCGGCGGGCGGGCCCCACTCCCCCGGGTCAGCCGGCGTCGACCCGCTCGCCGGGGTGCATCCACCCCTTGATGAAGTGGCCCCACAGCAGGGCGCTCTGGCCGGCCGGCGAGATGTCGTAGAGCACGTCGCCGTGGCGCACCTGCACCCGGTCGCCGAGCTCGATGCTCAGCGCGCGCAGCTCAGCGAGCGGCAGGCGCAGCAGGGTCGCCCCGCCCGGGCCCTCGACCTCGATGCGGTCGGTGCGCAGCACCATCGACCCAGCGGCGACCGGCACCCGGCGCTTGCCCTCGACCCGCCGCACGTCGGCGGTGGGCACCCGCAGCACCTCGGCGCCGTCGGTCGGCAGCGCGCCCACCCGCGGCGGGTAGCCGAAGTGGTCGCGGATGTCGCGGTAGGCTTCGCGCACGGTGCTGTCGGCGGCCCCCGCCTCGCCGTGCAGGCGGCACTCGACGTCGACCCGCCAGGCCGCGCCGCAGGACCGGCAGACCACGCGATCGCCGTCCTGGGGGTCCACCTCAAGGCCGCCGAGGGCGTGGCAGCGCAGGCAGGACCAGATCAGGCTCGGCAGGCCCCAGGCCATGCGCCAGGTCCAGACCGTGGCGCCGGGGTCGATCACTTGGGGGGCCCGGACCCGGGCGCGCACGTCGGCCGAGATCTGCTCGGGGGTCCAGTCGCTCGGGTAGCGGAAGGGGCCGTGGTAGCGCAGCGTCAGCGGCACCCGGCGGGGGTAGCGCGCCCAGCGGGGGTGCATCAGGTAGGCGTTCTCGAGGGTCGCGAAGACGACCCGCGCGTCGAGGCGCTGGATGAGGCGACCGATGCCCTCGCTGACCTCGGTGGGGTCGCCGTCCCAGGTGCGGCGGCCCTCGGGGAAGATCGTGATGAGCTGGTCCTGCTCCCACAGCCGCTGGGTCGTGGCCATGCTGGCCGGGTCCTTCACGTACTTCATCTTGGGGAAGGCGCCGAGCGCCGCCACCCAGGGCCCGAGCAGCGGCACCCGGAGCAGCGCGGCCGTCGCCATGTACCGCATCGGCCGGAGGATCGGGTAGCAGATGACGAAGGGGTCGATGAAGGTCGTGTGGTTGGGCAACAGCAGAAAGGGGCCGAACTTGGGGATGTTCTCGAGCCCGAACACCTTCATGCGCAGCCACAGCACGTCGACCGTGTAGCAGATGCTGATGCCGAACAGGTAGTTGAGGTAGCGCAGCCAACCAAAACCCTGGCGGGGCAGCGGCGGGCGCAGGGGCTCGGCGGGGTCCACCCGGAGGGGGCCGGTGGAGGGCGCGGGCCCGACCAGGGGGGGGACCTCGCCCGCGGCGGGCGTTGGAGCGAGCGGTGTCATCGAGGGGCCCCCTTGCGGCAGCGGCCCCGAGTGTAGGGGGCCGGGCGGCCCCGCGGCGGCGCCGGCGGTGAGGCTCCTGTTAGCCTTCGCCGGCGCCGCAGGGGCCGGGGCTCAGCTCCCGGTGACCACGAAGCCGGTGGGCTCGCCAGGGCCGTCGAAGCAGACGCCGAAGCCCTGGGTGTTGCCGCCGCGGGGGTCGAGGCGGCCGTTCCAGCCGAGGTCCTGCAGCTCGATCCGGCCGGGGCTCACCTCGCCGCCCTCGGCCAGCCAGTAGGTGCTCATGCCGGTGTCGTCCTCGAGCGAAAATCCGGTGGTCCACGCGTCGAAGGGCACCGGGCCGACGTTCTGGATGGTGACATCGCCGCAGGACGCCGCGCCCCAGCGGCCCCACTCCTCGTAGGTCGCCAGCGTGCTCGGGGCGTCGGGGTCGCCCGCCTCGAGGTCGGGGCTGATGAGCTCGAGGCTCGACGGCCGCGGCCCGTCGACGCAGACGCCGACGACCAGGGTCTCGCCGACCGGCACGGTGGGGTTGTACCAGGCGGGGCTGACCTCGATGCCGCCGGGAACAGCGGTGAACTCGCCGTTCCAGAGGCTCAGCACCCGCCCAGTCAGCCCGACGACCAAGGTCCAGTCGCCCACCGGCCGCGGCGTGGTGTTGGTCCACTGCAGGTCGCCGCACCAGCCGCCGCCCCAGTCCGCGAAGACCGAGACGCTCACCTCTGCTGGCGCCGCGGCCTCGACCCGCACCGTGACGCTCATCGTCGCGCTGCGCTGCGGGTCGCCGTCATCGGTGACGAGGAAGGTCAGCGTGTGCTCACCGGCGTCGCTGTTCGTCGGGGCCCAGCGCAGCAGCCCGGTCGCCGGGTCGAAGGTCGCGCCCGCGGGCAGGCGGGTGGCGGCCAGGGTGAGCAGGTCGCCGTCATTGGGGTCGGTGGCCCCGATCGGCAGAGACAGCACCTCGCCGACCCGCACATCTTGGCTGGGGACCGGGCGGAAGACGGGCGGCCAGTTGATGGCCCCGCTGAGCAGCGGCGGGTCGACGCTGGCGGGGATGTCGTCCGAGGGGCCCCGGCCCTCGCCGGTGCGGAAGGTGGGGAGCGCGTGGCTGTCGACGTACTCCACGCCATCCCAGGTGGGGATGGGCGAGGGCATCATCTGGATCTGCCCGGGGTGCTCGAGGTCCCAGCGCATCAACATCGCGTGGTCTTCGTGCTGCGTGTTGTGGCAGTGCTCGACGTAGGTGCCCGAGAACTCGCGGAAGTGGAAGGCCGCCTCGACGTTGATCGAGCCGTCCTCCTCGGGCCCGATGCGGAAGATGTCCTTGCGGGCCCAGCGCTCCCAGGCCGGGGGCGGCTGACCATCCCGCGAGAGGATCACCCCCTCCTCAAAGTGCACGTGCACGGGGTGGCTCCAGCCGCCGTTGCCCTCAAAACGCCAGATCTCCAGCGTGCCGATGCCGTCGTAGCCGTTGGCGTTGGCCCCATCAAAACCCGCCTCGGTGGGGCCGGTGGCGAGCTGGGGCGCCGCGCTGACCCGGCGCGCGTCGGCCACGAGGCCCGCCCCGCCGTCGGTCTTGATGGTCCAGGGCGCGTCGTCGGTGCCACCGCGGTCGAACTCAAAACGCCGCCGCCGGGCGGTCAGCAGGGCCGGGTCCTCGCGGTCGATCGGCAGGGGCACCATCTGCAGCCCGCCCGGCTCATAGTCCTCGGGGTTCATCGACAGGTCGGCGCCGTCGTAGTCCATCACGCGCAGCTCGAGGAAGGCGCCCACCGCGGGGTCGCCATCCCGCCAGCGGTCGTCGTCGGGCCAGGGGGCGTAGGCGCCCGACAGGATGTCCCGCAGGGGGATCTTGTCCTCGGGGCGCCGGCCGGTCTCGTGCTCCAGCGTGTTGACGAAGTAGAGCACGTCGCCGGGCACGATGCCCTGGCTGGCGAAGTCGACGACGATGTCGAAGCGCTCGGCGATCGACTGCACGGGCAGGGCGCCCTTGTGCTCGTCAAAGTCGCCGTCGTTGTCCAGATCCATCGTGCCGTCAAAAGGCAGGGCGTGCTCGAGCAGGTTGCCGTCGTTGGCGATGAGGTGGAAGCCGACCCGCTGGTAGGAGATGCCCGAGCCGCGCGGCCCGGGGAGCTCGCCGCTGTTGCCCTCGACCTCTTTGACCAGCGCGACCGAGATGTACCGCGCCACCGCGCCGTTGAGCAGCCGGAAGCGGTACTTGCGCGCCCGCACCTCGAAGAAGGGCTTGTACAGCCAGTTGGTGGTGAGCTGGTCGCCGAGGAAGCCGTTGGTGTTGAAGATGTTGAACCAGAGCTGCCCTTCGGTGTCCCAGGCCTTGTCGGCGATGAGCAGGTTGACGTCGTAGTCGCGGTTGCCCCAGCTCAGCGCCGTGCCGCTCGGCAGCCGCAGGTTCACGCCGTCGTCGTGCGCCTCGTTGCCGCGGTCGACCGCGCTGTAGTAGTTGAACATCGCCGCGTTGCCCTTGTAGACGTTCTGCGCGGTGAAGTCGAGCATGTGGTCGTGGAACCAGTGGGTGCTGGCCATCTCTCGCCAGTCGCCGCGCAGCTTGATGATGCCGGTGCTGTCACAGGTCCGCAGGCCGGGGCCGCCGTCGTTGACGAACACGGCCTCGCCGGGGGTGCAGGGCATGCCCGCCCGGGGGTCGGTGGCCTGGGTGTTGATGGTGTCGTAGCCCGCGAGCTGCATCGGCCAGCGGTAGTCGTAGTACTGCCCCGGGAAGAAGAAGGCGTTGGCGTAGCCATCGCTCTCGGCGGGGTTGTGGCCGTTGTGCTCGTGCGTGCTGAGGGTGTGCAGCCCGAAGCCCCGGTTCGACGAGGGGTCGATGGGCAGCGCGTTGTAGTGACGGAACAGGATCGGCTCACCGTAGCGGCCCATCAGCAGCTTCGGCGGTAGGGTGCCGTCAAATGTCCAGACCGAGGTGTGACGCTGGATGGGCATGTTCGGGTGCAGCCGAATGCCCACCCCCGCCGTGGTGCCATCGACCACCGGGCCGCTCGGCAGGTCGGTGTCATAGACCCGGTGGTACAGGCCGCCCGGAGCGAACTCGCCGACGGCGTAGCCGTGGCGCTGGCGGGCGTCGCGCACGCCCCCGTTGGTGCGGGCCCCGGCCTGGACGGTCTTGAAGTAGACCTGGGGGTAGAACTCGGTGAAGCGCTGGTGGGCCCAGCCCCAGCCCGGCGGCCGCCCTTCGGCGGGCGGGGCCTCGAGCGGGCGGCCGAGGAAGGCCTCGACCAGGGGCTCGTAGGGGTTGCGCGCGCTGGTGTTGGCCTGCACGGTCGGGGCGTGGACCAGGCCCGGATCGGCGAGGAAGGCGTCGAGCGCCGCCGACGGGGGGCCGCTGGCCGCCGCGCTGGTCGGCGACTGCGCGGGCAGCGGCCCGACCGCCGGCAGGGGCAGCGACAGGGTGCCCGGCGGGGCGTCGGCGAGGCGGTCGACGCCGAACTCTTCGAACAACAGCATGCGCTGCTCAAAGGGCTGGGCGCCGAAGAGCGGGCTCGGCGGACCGCCCGTGGGCACCCCCTCGCTGCGCAGGTCGCCTTCGGCGATCACGGTCTCGGCCTCGGGGTCGCCGCCCTCGAGCGCGCCCTCGATGGTGCTCTCGAGAGACTCGAGCAGGTCGATGGCGAACTCTTCGCCGATCGAGGGGCCCCGCCAGGCTGAGGGGTCACCGTCGGGGGGCGGGCCCCAGGCGTCGAGGGCCTGGCCGGTCGCGGCCGCGCAGGCGGACAGGCCGAGCAGGAGGACGAGGGCGGCGGTGCGGCGGCGGTGCAGGTGGGGCGTGGGCACGCAGGGCTCCAAGAGGTCAGCGGGGCGGCGCAGGGGGCGGAGCGCCGGGGGATCCCTGGGGTGCGGGATCGGAGACGCGGGGACGCGGGGAAGCGGGGAACGGGTGCAGCGGGGAGGCCGTGCAGCAGGGCGATCGCGGGCCGGCCGCGGCGCCAGCGGGGGCTCAGTGGCAGGGCGCCTTGCCCTCGCCGCCCGCCGGCGGCGTCGGCGGGGTGACCGGGGCGGGCTCGGGGGCCCGGGCGGCGATCTCGGCGTCGATGCGCGCCGACTCTTCGGCCAAGAAGCCCATCACGTTGTCGACATCGACGTCGGTCAGGCGCAGGTTGGGCATCACCACCCCGCCGTGATCGGCCACGAGCTGCACCGCGAGCGGGTCACCAGCGGCGACCATGGCGTCGGGCGCGATCATCCACTGCCGCAGCCAGGCGTGATCGCGCTGCCGGTGGATGTTGTAGAGGTCCGGCCCGGGCTTCTCGCCCGCGCCCCCGCCCAGCGTGTGGCAGGACGAGCAGCGGGTGCGGAACAGGTTCTCGCCGGCGCCCACGGTCCGCACCGCCGGCGCGTCGGCGTAGTCGCGCACCTCGGCGGCCGGCAGCTTCCAGTTGTGCAGCCAAGAGCCGAGCTGGTTGGCGAGCACGTAGGGGTTCTCGTAGGGCGAGCGCTTCATCCACCGGCCCGAGCGCTGGTTGCCGATCACCAGCGTGAGCTTGTGGTCTTGCTTGCGGCCCACGATGTCTTCGAGCTCGCCGTTGTAGACGCCGAGCTTCTGCTGCAAGGCGCGCACCTCGTCGCGGCTGCCGTGCAGGAAGGTCCAGCCCGGGCCGATCTTCCACTGCTCGACGTAGGCGGCCAGCACCTCGGGCGTGTCGTGGTCGGGGTCGATGCTGATGCTGTAGAAGTGGACGTCTTCGCCCATGCGGTCGGCCAGCAGCCGCTGGACCTCGAGCAGGCGCGCGGTCTCCATCGGGCAGGCGTCGGGGCAGCTCGTGTAGATGAAGTTGATGGCCACGACCTTGTCTTTGACGAGGTCGTCGAAGAACTGCACCCGCTCGCCCTTGTGGGTCGTGAGCGTGGTGTTGGGGAAGTAGTCGGCCCCCCAGACCGCGCCGCCCTGGTCGCTGCTCGGCGCGCGGGCGGAGTCTTCGGCAGAGCCGCAGGCGGCCAGCGCGAGCAGCGCCGCGGACAGCAGCGCGCGCGCAGCGGGGCGGAGGATGCGGAGGCGGGGCGTGGGCATCAGGACCTCATCGGGTGGCGGGAGCGCCGGGGCTGGCGACCACCGGGGGCCACCGGAGCGGAGACGCGCGGCTGCGCGCGCCGCCCCCGTCCACTCCGCGCACCTTACAATCTACCCCCCCTCGCTTGCGCAGAACATTGTGTGCGCCCCGTAAAAACGGGCCCATCGCTACGGATAGCACCGTAGTCCACGCAGCCATCCGGGCCATCTGCACTGACACAGCCCGGACACTCTGTCGGCTCTGTCGGGTCCGGTCCGCGCGGCATCTCCCCGCGCCAGGCGCGCACAACCACCCATTGGGCGCCATCTTCGCCACGGGTCAGGCCCACGGCCGCGGACCGACCTCTGTTCCGCGCGGCGCGCGGGGATCTCCTGATGTCCCCTCTGTCTTGTCTGGGCGCGGCGCGCTTGCCTTGGACCACAGACTCCTGGCCCAACATCCCCGGCGCGCCCGACCGCCGAGCTGTCCGCTCTGTCCACTCTGTCCGCGCGGTCGGTCCGGCGCCCCCGCGGCGCCCGCCCCCGCCGCCGGCTACCGGGCGGCCATGTCTGCCCCCCGCCTGCTCGACCCGCCCGCCGCCCGCGCCCTGATCGTCGGCGCGATGGTCGGCGTGGGCGTCTTTTTGGCGCCTGGCCGCATGGCCCGGGCCCTGCCCTCGGGGCCGGCGGTGCTCGGCCTCTTCGCGCTGGCCGCGCTCGGCGCGCTCGGCGGCGCCCTGGCCTACGCCCGCTGGGCCGCCCGGCTGCGCCAGAGCGGCGGCGACGCGGTCTTTCAGGCGGCCGCCTTCGGCCCCCGGGCCGGCCTGCTGGTCGGCCTGCTGCTGTCGGTCGGCGCGTTTTGCGGCAGCGCCGCCGCCCTGGCCGCCGCCCTCGGCACCTGGCAGCTGCCGGCGGCCCTCGGCCGCGCGCCGGGTTTAGCCGACCTGCCCTGGCCCGCCGCCGCGCCCGCCCCCTCGGCGGTGGTCGGCCTCGGCGTCGTCCTCGGGCTCAGCGCGGTCCAGGCCGCCGGCGTGGGCCCCTTTCTGCGCCTGCTGAGGCCCCTCTCCGCCTTGCCTGTCGTCATTTTGGGCCTGCTGTCACTTGGAACGCTCGGCGCGCTGGCCCTGGGCCTGCTGCCCGCGCCCGCCGCGCCCCCGCCGCCGGCCGCGGCCCCGGGCGCGCTGCTCTCGGCCTGGCTGGGCGCGCACTTCGCCTACGCAGGCTGGACCGCGGCGGCCTACGTCGCCGGCGCGCTCGCCGATCCGGGCGCGGGCCTGCGCCGGGCCAGCGTGCAGGGCGTGCTGATCGTCGCCGCGCTCTACCTGCTCATCGTCGGCGCGCTGATCGCCGGCCTGGGTGTGGGCGGCCTCGCCGCGGTGGGCGAGGCGGGCAGCGCGCTGGCGGCCCAGCTCGGCGGCCCCATCGCCGCGCGCCTGATGGCCGCCCTCATCGGGATCGGCGTGCTCGGGACCATTCACGTCACGCTCTATGGCGGGGCACACCTGCTGGCGGCCTGGGCCGGCCAAGCCGGCGGGGCGGCCCTGCGGCCGGCGGCGGGCCAGCCCCCGCGGGCGGCCCTCGCGCTGCAGGCGGCGGTGATCGGCCTGCTGCTGTTGAGCGGCGGGGCCGACGCCCTGCTCGACGTCGTCGCGCTGGTCATGGTGCTCATCGGCGTGACCACCGTCGGCGGGCTGCTGTGGGTCGAGGCCCGCGACCCCGCGCTCGGCCCGGCGCCCGCCGCGCGCCTGCGGGCGGGGCTCGGCTGGACCCTGCCCCTCGTGCTGCTGCACCTGCTGCTCGGCCTGCTCAGCCTCGGCGCCGAGCTGGCCCGGGCCGCCGCCGACCCGGCCCACCGGGCCCCGGCGCTGGCCCTGCTGGGCTTCCTCGGGCTGTGGGGGCTGGCGGCGCGGCGGGGCGCAGCCGCGGGTCCATGAGGGCGCCGCGGCGGAGATAGAGCCCGCCCGCCTGGAGGTGCCCATGTCCCCCCTGCTCCTGCTGCTCACCGCCCCCGCCTTCGCCGGCTGGACCAAGCTCGCCGAGGCCAACGGCTGCGTCTTCTACAAGGGCCCGACCGACCCCGACGGCGTGCAGAGCGTGCGCGCCGAGTGCGACTGGGACGTGGCGCCCGGCAAGCTGCAGGGCCTGCTGGCCCGGCACGCCGACCACGACCTCTACTTCAGCTCGGTCAGCCACTGTGACGTGCTGGAGCGCAAAGGCAACGTCGACCGCGCCTGGCAGCGCCACGAGGCGGCCGGCATCTCGGCCCGCGAGGTGGTGGTCGACATGTGGTCCGAGCCGATCCCCGGCGGCGTGCGCTTCAATTGGAAGAAGAGCGCCAACCAGCAGGGCCTGACCGGAGACGGGGTCGAGGTCACCAAAGACACCGGCAAGTGGGAGGTGACCGAGGGCAAGAACGGCGGCTCACACGTCGTCTACGAGCTGGCCTACGGGCCCGGCGGCATGGTGCCCTCGTTCGTGGTGCGCTGGTTCCAGGGCGCGGGCACCCAGACCTTGGTGGGCGAGCTGCTCGCCACCGCCCGAAAGGGCGGCTGAAGCGGCGAACAGCGCGGGCCGGCTTCAGACCGGGGCGAAGCGTCCGAAAGTGGGACGCTCTTCCGGAGGCCCCATGTCCGCTGCCCGCCCGATCCCCGCGCCGCTGTCCCTGCCGGCCACCCTGCGCGCCGCCCTGCTGCTCGGCGCGCTGGGCGGCTGCCTGCCCGCCGACGATGCGAAGAGCGGCGGAGCGCGCGCGGGGGAGGAGGCGGGCGCCGACGGGGACGCCGGCGGAGGGGACGCCGGCGACGGGGACGGCGCAGACGGCGCCGCAGACGGGGACGGCGCAGACGGCGCCGCAGACGGCGGAGGCGGCGAGGGCACCAGCGGGGGCGACGGCGCGACCGACGGCAGCGCCGATGGCGGGGGCGACGACGCCACCGACGGCGGGGGCGAGGACGGCAGCGCGCTCGACGCCGACGGCGACGGCTTTGGCGTCGAGGTCGACTGCGATGACGGCGACGTGGGCGTGCACCCGGGCGCGGCCGAGCGCTGCGACGGCCTGGACAACGACTGCGACGGCCTGCTCGACGATCAAGACGAGCTGGAGCCCGGCGAGCTGGTCGACCTGCTGCGCGACCGCGACGGCGACGGCTTCGGCGACCCCGACGCGCCGGCGGCGGCCTGCCCCGGCGCCCCCGGCTTCTCGGCCGCGGGCGGCGACTGCGATGACGCCGACCCCGACGCCCACCCGGCCGCCGACGAGCGCTGCGGCGGCACCGACGACGACTGCGACGGCCTGGTCGACGATCTCGACCCTGACCTGCGCGGCGCGCCGGCCTGGTACCTCGACGTCGACGGCGACGGCGCGGCCGGGAGCCTCGAGTGGGTGCTGGCCTGCGCGGCCCCGCCCGACGCCGCGGCCACGCCCACCGACTGCGACGACGCCGACGCCGAGGCCTGGCCCGGCGCGCCCGAGGCCTGCGGGCGGGTCGACCTCGACTGTGATGGCCTGATCGGCGATCTCGACCCCGACGCCGCGGCCGCCCCCGGCCGCTTCACCGACCAAGACGGCGACGGCTTCGGCGACCCGAGCGCGCCGGTCACCGCCTGCCTGCCCAGCGGGCTGGGCTCGACCGACGCCCGCGACTGCGACGACACCGACGCCGCGGTGCACCCCGACGCCCTTGAGGTCTGCGGCGGCGCCGACGAGGACTGCGACGGCCTGACCGACGACGCCGATCCGAGCCGCCAGCCCTGGGGGGCCACGCTCTACTGGCGCGACGCCGACGCTGACGGGGTCGGGGGCGAGGCCACGGCCATCGAGGCCTGCGCGGCGCCGGCCGGCTTCGTCGAGGCGAGCGGCGACTGCGACGACGCCGACCCGCGCGCCGCCCCGGGCCAGCCCGAGCGCTGCGACGCCGTCGACAACGACTGCGACGGCGCGGTCGACGCCGACGACCCCAGCCTCGACCCCGCGTCGGGCACCACGACCTGGCCCGACGCCGACGGCGACGGCTTCGGCGATCGCGCGGCGCCCACCCGCAGCTGCGGCGCGCCCGGGCCCGGCCTGACCGTGGGCGGCGACTGCGACGACGGCGACCCCGACGTACACCCCGGCGCCGTCGAGGCCTGCGACGGCCGCGACACCGACTGCGACCCGGCGACGACCGAGGCCGGGCGGGCCACCTTCACCGCCGCGGGGGGCGGCCCGGCCGCCGACTGGTCGGCCACCTTGGCCGCCGGTGGCGCGCAGCGGCTCGACGCGCCCGGCGCGCTGGCGATCTGCGCGGGCACCTGGCCGGCGCGGCTGCGCATCCAGGCGGAGGTCGACGTGATCGGCCATGGAGAGGCCATCCTCAGCGCCGGCGGGGCGGGGTCGGTGGTCGAGATCGAGGCCGGGGCCGACGGCGCCCGCCTCGAGGGCCTGCGCCTGACCGGCGGCGACGCCCTCGAGGGCGGCGGTCTGCGCTGCGCTGCGCCCGGCGCGGCGGTGACCCTGGTCGACGTCGAGGTCGAGGACAGCCTCGCCGAGACCGGCGGCGGCCTGTGGGTCGACGGCTGCGCCCTGACGATGGAGGGCGGGGCCCTGCGGGGCAACAGCGCCACCCGCGCCGGCGGCGGCGCGGCGGCGGCCGGCGGCAGCCTGCGCCTCGTCGACGTGATCATCGAAGACAACGCCGCGCCGGCCGGCGCGGGCCTGTGGGCCGCGATCGAGGTGGAGCTTGAGGGCGCCCTGCTGCAGGGCAACCTCGGCGAGGGCCTGCGGGCGGCGACCGGCGGCCTGGTGCGGCTGTCGGGCGGGGCGCTGATCGCCCACGCGGTCGGCGCGGCGGTCGAGGCCGGGGGCGCGCTGCGGGCCTGGGGCCTCGATCTCGGGGAGGTCGGGCCCGACGACAACGCCGTCGACCTCGCCGCAGCCGACGGCGCGTGGGCCGACACCGGCTGGGGCGCGGACGCCGACGTGCAGGTGAGCGAGGCGGGCGCGGTCCCCATCCTGGTCGAGGCGGTGACAGGGGCCTTCCGCTACGAGTATGGAGAGGGGAGCACAGCGCCCGTCACGCCCGACTGCGCGGTGTCCTGGGAGGTGGTCGGCGCGGTGCCGGCCGCCCCCTGCGCCGGCTGCGCGCTCGGCCTCAGCCTCGACCTGCGCCTCGACCCTGCCGCCAGCCTCACCGGCGCCGCCTGCGACGGCCTGATGGGCGATCTCGAGCTGGTGCTCGCCTTCGAAGACGACGGCGCGGGCGGGGGCACGTGGTGGCGCGCGGACCCCGCCGAGGGGTGGATCCCCTGGGCCGAGGGCGCCCGCGACGGGGCCGCGCTCACCCTGCGCTCGGGGGCCGACGACGCCCCGGTCCCCGGCGGCTACCTCCGCGCCCGCACCGTCGGCGCCCTGGTGCTCCGGTGAGCCGCCCGACCGCCGCCGGCCTGGCCGGCCTGCTCGCCCTCTCCTGCGCCGGGGCCCCCGATCCCAAGGCCGAGGCGCCCGAGCCCTCCACCGGCGGCGTGAGCGCCACCGACACCGCCCCGCCGCGGATCACCGCGCTGGCCACCGCCGACGGCCTCGCCTGGACGTCCACCCGGGCGGTGCAGCTGCGCGTGATCGCCGAGGATGACGTCGGCGTCGATGCGATCTGCGTGTCGGACACCGCCCGCCGGGCCGCCGCCTGCGCGCCCTGGGGCCCGCCCCGCGACCCGCAGCCGCTGACCCTCGCCGCCCGCCAGGGCCCGCGGCAGGTCCGCGCCTGGGCCCGCGACGCGGCGGGAAACACCTCGGCCGCCGCGGCGCTCGAGGTCCTCCTCGACAGCCGCGGCCCCGAGGGAGGGGTCGTGGTCGCGACGCCCGCGCCCGGCGCGGTCGCCCTGGCCTGGAGCGGCGTGCGCGACGAGGGCACCGGGGTCGGCGCCTACTGGGTCATGGGCCGGGCCGGCGCCCGCGCGCCGCGCTGCGGCGCCGCCGAGGGTCGCCTGTGGGAGGGCACCCGCACCGAGGCCACCATCTCGGGGGTCGACAGCGGGCCCTGGGCCCTGCGGATCTGCGCCGCCGACCGCGCGGGAAACCCATCCACGGGCATCGTCGTGCGGGCCAGCGGGCTGTTCGAGTCCGACGCCCCGGTCGCGGCGCCCCTCGTGCTCGCCGGCGGGGCCGCCGCCACGCCGACCCGCGCGATCACCGTCGCGGCCACGGTCACCGACGCCTCGGGCCTGCGGCGCATGTGCCTGTCCGAAGAGGCGACCACCGCCGAGGGCTGCGCCCCCTACGTCGACTTCGCCGCCGAGAGCGCCCACACCCTCTCGGGCGGCAGCGGCCCCAAGCGGCTGCGGGCCTGGTTCGAGGACGTGCACGGCAACCGCAGCGCCGCCGCCGAGGGCGCGATCACCTTCGACGCCGAGCGCCCCGAGGACGGCGTCGTCGAGCTCAGCCCGATCGCCGGCGGCCTCGAGCTGCGCTGGTCGGGCTTCACCGACGCCCACACCGCCGTCGCCCGCAGCCACGTGCGCTGGGCGGCCGACCGCGCGCCGGCCTCTTGCGCCGAGGGCAGCGTCGGCGGCGTCACCTCCGGCGACCGCCTCAGCCTGCGCGGCCTCCCGCTGGGCCGGGTCGGCGTGCGGGTCTGCGCCGAGGACGCGGCGGGCAACCTCTCGGTGGGGGCCTCGGCCCGGGCCGAGGTGCGCGCCGAGCTCGATCCACCCCAGATCACCGCGCTGGTGCTCAATGAGGGGGTCGACTTCACCACCGGCGGCCGGGTGCGGCTGCAGATCAGCGCCACCGACAGCAGCGGAGTGGCCGAGCTGTGCGTGAGCGACCGGGCCACCTGCAGCTCTTGGCGCGCGTTCACGGCCGACAGCACCTGGACCTTGCCCGCCAGCAGCGGCTGGCACACCGCCCACGTCTGGCTCCGCGACGGCCTGGGCAACGAGAGCCTGAGCCCCACCACCGCGCAGATCGAGCGCGGCGTGGACGGCGACGGCGACGGCGTGATCTCCACCCGGGACTGCGACGACGCCGACGCGGCGGTGCGGCCCGGGGGCGCCGAGACCTGCGACGGGCGCGACGACGACTGCGACGGCCAGATCGACGAGGCCGACGCCGTGGACGCGGGCGTGGTCTACGCCGACAGCGACGGCGACGGCGCGGGCGACCCGGCCCGCACCCAGCGGGCCTGCGCGCCGCCGGCGGGCTGGTCGGCCGACGCGCGCGACTGCGACGACCGCGACGCGGCCCTGCGGCCGGGCGCCGCTGAGGCGTGCGACGGCGTGGACAACGACTGTGACGGCGATCTCGACGAGGCGGTCCAGTGCCGCTGCGAGGCCCTGCCCTGGGACGGCGACAAGACCCACTACCTCTGCCCCGAGGCCCTGAGCTGGGCCGAGGCAGCGGCCACCTGCGCCGCCGACGGCCTGCCCCTGTCCGGCGCGCACGGCGCATCCGAGGCGGCCAGCTTGGCCGACCTCGCCGAAGACACCCTCGGCGACGCTGATCTGTGGGTCGGCGCCGCCGACCTCGGCGGGGGCAGCTGGACCTGGGCCGACGGCAGCGACTGGTGGTGGGAGGGCTGGACCGCTGCCCCCGCGGCCGGCCCCCGCTGCCTCGCGCTCGGCCCCGACGGCGCCTGGACCGACGCCCCCTGCGCCGAGGCCCGCCCCTTCGCCTGCGGAGAGGGCCCCCTGCGCGACTTCTACGTCGACGCCGACGAAGACGGCGCGGGCGACGCCGCCGAGGCGCTGCGGGCCACCAGCGCGCCCGAGGGCGCGACCGCGGACGGCCGCGACTGCGACGACGACGACGCCCGGGCCCGGCCCGGCCGCGAAGAGACCTGCGACGGCGTGGACGAGGACTGCGACGGCGTGATCGACGAGGCCTGCGCGGCGGTCATCGTCGTGCCCGACCCCGGCATCGCCGTGCCCCTGGCGGGGACCAGCGGCGCCTGCGGCACCTGGGCGCAGACCGGCCTGGGCCACGACCCCCACAACATCGCCAACCTGCCGGCGGCGATGGCCCGCCTGAGCGGGACCAGCGGGGCGCCGCTCTCGCGGGTGCGGCGGGCCGAGACCGCGCTCGACTTCACCTGCTCGTGCAACAACACCTGGGGCCTGTGCTCGCCCGGCAACTACCCCGACACCACCCGCGCCTGGCCGGTCAGCACGCCGACCGGCGGCGCCGGGGCCGCCCGCCTGCGGGGCTACCTCGTGGTCGAGCCCGACATGCTCAACGCCACAGTGGGCCTCTTCGCCAACGACTCGGCCCGCCTGCGCATCAACGGGGTCGAGATCGCCTGGACCAGCTGGGGCTCAGGCCAGTGGAAGCGCCTGCGCTGGGTGCGCTTCGCGGCGCCGGGCCTCTACCCCTTCGAGGTCGAGTGGCAGACCAACCAGGGCTGGGACATCGACCCGCTCGAGGTGGTGTGGGGCCAGGGCTTCATCGCGGGCTACCGCGAGTTCAACACCACCTGCGCCGAGCCGGGCTGCGTGCAGCCGGCCCACAAGTCGACCCCGGTGCCGGGCCTGCAGATCATCGCCGGGAGCTCGCTGCGCAGCACCACCACCGGCGCCGCCTCGTCCTGCGTCGAGTGCCGGACAGACGCCGACTGTGGCGCGGGGCGCTGCGGGCCCGTGGGCCTCTGCGAGTAGCGGGCCGCTGGGCGCAGCGGGCCGCCCGCGCGGCAGGGACCGCCGGGGGCCGCGCAGCGGGTCGGCGCAGCCGACGGAGCGGCCCCGCCGCGGACCGTGGCCGCGGCGGAGCGGGCCGCGACCCCCCGGCGGGCCCGACCCGGCGCGGCGCGCCGGGGGCCGCCCACACCCGCGCTCAGCGCAACCGCCCCTCAAAGGCCGGATCGGCCCAGAAGACCGCCGCGCGGTCGGCCGGCGCGCCGCTGAGCGCCGCGGCCAGGGCCAGCACCTCGGGGTCGTGCGGGCGCTCACGGCGCAGGCCGGCCAGCAGGTGGCCCGCCGCCGCCCGGTCGCCCCGGTCGAGCGCCGCCCAGCCGGCCACCAGCCGGGCGCCAGGGTCGGGATCGCCGGCCAGCGCGCTCAAGTCGGCCTTCGGGTCGGCGTCGAGCGCCGCCCGCGCGGCCAGCCGCCCGGCCAGCGCGCCCTCGCCCAGCGCCGTCGCCACCGCCGCCGCCTCGCTGAGCTGGCCGAGCGCCGCGTGCAGGGCGAGCGCCAGCCGCT
>JBJONS010000066.1:0-3670 GCA_046051725.1 Pseudomonadota bacterium
GGCCGCGCTGGACGCCCTGTTGGCGCAGGGGCGCGGCGCGCTGCCAGCGCCGGGCCCCCTGCACCGCGCCCTGCTCGACGCGCTGGCCCGGCGGTGGCCCGGCCTCGACCCCTGGTTCTACGACCTGGCCCCGGCGCTGCTCGCCGACGCCGGCCCTCCGCCCGCCGGCCCGCCTGGCCGCGTCCCGATCGAGGAGCCGCCCTTCGTCACGGTCGGGCCCTGGCGGCGGGGCCTCTTTGGTCCGCTGGTGATCAAGACCCCGTCCAACTGCCACCGCCTCGACTGGCTGGCGGCCCGCTTCCCCCGGGCCCGCCTGCGGGTGCTCCACCTCGTCCGCAACCCGGCCGCCGCGATCAACGGCCTCGTGGATGGCTGGTTGTTCCGGGGCTTTCATAGCCACGCCCTCGCGGCTCCGCTCGGCGGCGCGCTCGGCGCCGCGCTCCGGCCGGGCGACCGCGGGCACTGGAAGTACGACCTCCCCCCCGGCTGGGCCGCGCTGCGCGGCGCCCCCCTGCCCCTGGTCGCCGCCCACCAGTGGGCCTCGGCGCACGACGCGGCGCTGCGCTGGCTCGACGCCCACCCCGAGGTGCCGCGCCTCACCGTGCGGTTCGAGCAGGTGGTGGGCGAGGAGGGCGAGCAGGTCGCCGCGCTGACCGAGGTGGCCGCCTTCCTCGGCTTGCCCGACCCGGCGCCGCTGCTCAGCCAGGCGCGGGGCGCGCTCCCGGTCGTGATGGCCACCGCCGCGCCCCGGGCCCGGCGGTGGTTCTCGCGGGCCGCCGCCCTCGAGGACGCGCTGCGCAGCCCCGGTGTCCAGGCGGTGGTAGAGCGGCTCCAGCTCGGTGATCCCGAAGAGTGGAGGTGAGCATGCTCCCCACAAGCGGGCCGGCGCTGCCGGCGACCTACGGCGGCCCCGGCGCGATCCACCGGGCC
Organism: Pseudomonadota bacterium; assembly: GCA_046051725.1. GTDB lineage: Bacteria > Myxococcota_A > UBA796 > UBA796 > UBA2385 > JAEUKK01. Next base: position 931 of record JBJONS010000066.1, read on the forward strand.
CAGACCCACGAAGAGGACGTCCAGCGGGGCCTGATCTGGGCGACGGTCGGGCAGCGCGACGAGTGGGGGCGGCTGCGGCGCTGCGCCCTGCCCGAGGCGCCCGCCTCGCTCGACGCGGTGATCGACCCCGAGGCCGCGTGGATGCTCCGCCGCCCCGACCGGGCGCAGATCCAGCGCGAGCTGGACGCCCTCGCGGCCCTGTTCGACCGGCTGGGGGTCGAGGTCTGGACGGTGCCCGCCGCGCGGGCCGCCCTGGGCGGGGCTCCGCCGAACCTCTTGTTCTTGCGCGATCTCGGCCTCACGACCCCAGCGGGCGTGCTGCTGGGGCGGCCCGCGGCGTCGATCCGGGCCGGCGAGGTCGCCTTCTTCGCCGCCGCGCTGGCCGAGCGCGGCGCGCCGATCCTCGGCCTGCCGACCGCCGGGGCGACCGTCGAGGGCGCCGACGCGCTCTGGCTCGACGCTGAGACGGTGGCGGTCGGCGTCGGCAACCGCACCAACGCCGCGGGCCTCGCCTGGCTGCAGGCGGCCCTGGCGGCGCAGGGCGTCGCGGTCCAGCCGGTGGCCGCCCCGGCGCGGGCCCAGCACCTGCTCGGGGTCTGCCTGCGGGTCGACCGCGACCTCGCCGTCATCGACCACGAGCGCTGCCCCGCGGCCCTGCGCGCGGCGCTCAGCGACCGCGGCGTGGCGCTGGTCGAGCTCGAGCCCAGCGCCGAGCTGCGCGAGGGCCGGGCGAACAACGCCGTGGTCGTCGGTCCGCGGGCCCTGGTCATGCCGGCCGGCAACCCCAGTGTGCAGCGCCAGCTCGAGCGGGCGGGGATCACGGTCTGGACCGCAGAGATGGGCGGCTGCCTCGCCGCGGCGGGGGCCATGGCCTGCATGACCGCCACGCTGCTGCGTGAGCCGGGCTGAGCGGCGGCGCTTGCCGAAGGTGCCCCCCGCGGGCTACTTCCCGCCGATGCACACCTTCCCCTTCGCGCACGTCCCTGCGGCCTTGGCCGCCCCTGGCCGTCTGGCCCTCCTCCCGCTCGTGGCCGCGCTGGCCCTCGCCTGCAAGCCGGCCCCGCCGCCGGCCCCGGCGCCCGCGCCGGCCAAGCCCGTCGAGCTGCCCGCCTACGCCCAGGCCGTGCTGCGCGACATGGACGCCAAGGCCGACCCTTGCGCCGACTTCTACCAGTACGCCTGCGGCGGCTGGACCGCGAACACCAAGCTGCCGGCCGACAAGTCGCGGTGGACCCGCAGCTTCTCGACGATCACCGAAGAGAACGACAACTTCATCAAGGCGCTGCTTGAGAAGGCCGCGGCCAACCCGGGCGGCGGTGACGCCGACTGGAAGCGCATGGGCGACGCCTACGGCGCCTGCATGGACGAGGCGGCGGTCGAGGCGGCTGGCACCAAGGCCCTCGATCCGCTGTTCGCGGCCATCGACGGGGCCAAGACGCTGCCCGAGCTGGTCAAGGTCATCGGCCAGCTGCAGCGCCACGGCGTCGACGTCTTCTGGGGCGGCGGCGTGGACGGCGACTTCGCTGACCCCGGCCTGCAGGTGCTGCACCTGACCCAGACCGGCCTCGGCCTGCCCGACCGCGACTACTACATGCCCAAGGCCGAAGACACCAAGGGCAAAGAGCTGCTCGCGGCCTACCCGCTGCACATCCAGAAGATCTTCGAGCTCGCCGGCAAGGGCGGCAAGGCCGAGGCCGACAAGGCGCTCAAGGTCGAGATGGACCTCGCCAAGCTGCACAAGCCCCGGGCCGAGCTGCGCGACCCGACCAAGACCTACAACAAGCTCGACCGCGGCGGCCTCAAGAAGCTCGCGCCCGAGATCGACTGGGACGGCTGGCTGACCGCCAGCCACGGCGCCCACGTGCAAGACATCAACGTCGAGGTGCCCGAGGTCTACGACGCGCTCGGCCAGTACATGAAGAAGGCCAAGCTCGACGAGCTCAAGGCCTACATGAAGTGGGCGGTGCTGCGCGACACGGCCAGCCACCTCCCCAACGCCATCGTCGAGGCCGACTTTGCCTTCTTCGGCAAGCAGCTGCAGGGCCAGGCCGAGCTCAGCCCCCGGTGGAAGCGCTGCGTCCGCGCCACCAACAGCAAGCTCGGCGAGGTCGTCGGCCGCTTCTACGTGCAAGAGCGCTTCGGCGGCGCCAGCAAGGACGTCGCCCGCACCATGATCGGCGACATCCAGGGCGCCTTCGAGCAGGGCCTGCCCTCGCTGGCCTGGATGGACGAGACCACCCGCAAGCGGGCGACCGACAAGAAGAACACCCTGGTCTTCAAGATCGGCTACCCCGACAAGTGGGAGGACTACAGCAGCCTCAGCGTCCAGCGCGGCGATCACCTCGCGAACCTGCTGGCCGCCAACGCTTTCGCCCACGACGACCAGATCGCGCTGGCGAGCAAGCCCACCGACCGCAGCCGCTGGTTCATGCCCCCGCAGCTGGTCAACGCCTATTACCACCCGCTGCTCAACGAGATGGCCTTCCCGGCCGGCATCCTGCAGCCGCCCTTCTTCGACGCCAGCTACCCCTCGGCGATGAACTATGGCGCGATCGGCATGGTCATCGGCCACGAGCTGACCCACGGTTTTGACGACCAGGGCAGCCAGTTCGATCCCCAGGGCAAGCTGTCCGACTGGTGGAGCGCCGACGCCCGCACGCGCTTCGAAGAGCGCACCGCGTGTGTGTCCTCGGCCTACGGCCAGTACGAGCCGGTGCCCGGCACCAAGATCAACGGCGAC
>JBJONS010000067.1:0-9654 GCA_046051725.1 Pseudomonadota bacterium
AGCTCGCGGCGCTGGTCTCGGTGAGGCCGTAGCCCTCGACAATCAGGATGTTCGCCGCGTGGAAGAACTCGGCGAGCTCGCGGTTGAGCGGCGCGGAGCCCGAGATGAAGAAGCGCAGCCGGCCGCCGAAGCGGTCGCGCAGCTTCGAGAAGACCAGCTTGTCGGCCACGCTGAACTTGAGGGCCAGGGCGCCGGTGGGCTGGCGGCCGGCCTGCCGCAGCTGGCTGACCTCTTTGCCGACGCCGACGGCCCACTGGAAGATCTTCCACTTCAGCTTGCCGCCGTCTTTGGCGCCGCTGACGACCTTGTTGTAGACCTTCTCGAAGATCCGGGGCACGGCGGCGACGAAGGTCGGGCGGACCTTGCCGAGGTTCTCGACAATCCGGTCGATGCGGCCGTCGACGGCGGTGGGCACGCCGATGCGGATGATCGCGGCCTCGAGCACCTTGCCGAAGCTGTGGCTCAGCGGCAGCCAGAGGAACTGCTTGTCGGCCGGGGTGAGGAAGCCGAGGTTGTTCATCGCCTCGCCCTCGAAGACCCAGCAGTCGTTCGTGAGCACCACACCCTTGGGCTCGCCGGTCGTGCCCGAGGTGTAGATGAGCGTCGCGATGTGCTCGGGCCGGACCTCGCGGATGCCCGCCTCGTAGGCGCCGGCGTTGTCTTTGTCCCACTGCCGGCCGAGCTCTTCGAGCTCGCTGAGCGTGATGACCCAGCCGTCGTGGCCGCCGTTGCCGCTCATCACGACGACCTTGGCCACGCCCGGCGTGTTGGCCCGGATCTCGGCCAGCTTCTTGACCTGGCTGGCGTCCTCGGCGAAGACGACCTTGGTCTCGCTGTCCTTGAGGATGTACTCGACGCCGTCGGTGGTGGTCGAGGGGTAGATCGTGGTCGTCGCCCCGCGCGCGCAGCCGATGGCGATGTCGATCAAGATCCAGTCGTAGCGCGTGTTGCTGATGATGCTGGCCCGCTCTTCGGGGGCGAGGCCGAGCGCCCGCAGCCCGCAGGCGATTGCGCGCACGCGCTCGCCGACCTCTTTCCAGCGCAGGGTCTTCCACTCTTCGTTGGCGTCCGGGTAGTACAGCGCGTCGCTGTCGGGGGTCGCCTGGATGCGGTGGAGGAACATCGCCGGGAAGGACTGGAAAGAAGCGGCCGCCACGGTGTCTCCGAAGGTCGGGGGCGCCGTGGTTGGGGCGTGGAGGGCCGAGCACCGCTCCCCGCCGGGCCGGCGCCCGGGGCGAGGCGGGCTTATCGCGGCGCGGGCCTGCGTGACAGCGAGGTGAGCGCCGCAGCCGCTGCGCGGGGCCTCAGAGGCCGCCGACGCTCCGGCTGTCCCAGTCGATGTTGGCGAAGGGCACGTACTCGCCATCGCCGCTGATCATCCGCGTGTCGGTGAACTCGAGCTCGCCGGCGATGTAGATGTTGACCGTGACCTCGTTGTCGCCGCGGTAGTCGGGCGTGCTTCCGGTGTAGTCGTGCACGTAGACGGTGTAGAAGGCGCCGTCGTGCGGCCGGAAGATGTTGATGTTCTCGGGGCCGGTGCCGGGGATGTCGTCGATGTCGAGGCTCGGGTCGTCTTCGGTCGCGCCCGACACGCCCCAGTCGAGGCTCGAGCCCGCGCAGTTGGCGTAGTAGCAGTCGTTCGCGCTGGTCAGGCCCCCGCCGTCGACGGTGAGGTGCAGGTCCATGTCGTCGTTGTTGGTGCCCCAGTAGAGCTCGACCCAGAGGTCGGCGCTCGGGATCGCCTCGAGCGTGGCCACGCAGGGCAGCGAGCTCTCGCCGCGCTCGTTGGTGACCACCAGCTCGGCCACGTAGGTGCCGACCAGGTCAGGGCGGAAGCCCGCGCGGTCGGCGAGGCCCGCCGGCATGCTCGCGGCGCTGCCGGTCGGCTTCGAGAGGAGGGACCACTCGTAGTTGACGAGCGCGAGCCCCGAGGGGTCGTAGCTGTCGTGGCCGATCCAGGTGGTGGTCTCGTAGATCGCGAAGATCTCGTCGGGGTCGGCCTCGCAGACCGCCACCGGCCGCTGCACCGACGAGCCGAGCAGGCTGCCGCGGGTCGGGGTCGACGGCGCGTTGCTCTCGACCCAGACCTCGCCGCTGTAGACCGCGTCGAGCAGGGGCGCGAAGGTGACGTCCATCTCGACCAAGTCACCAGGCGCGACCGTGACCGGGCCGGCGAAGGTGCCGCTGAAGCCCTCGCCGATGATCGACGCGGCGCTGATGATCAGGTCCTCGCCGCCCTCGTTGATGAAGCTGAGCGGCAGCGTCTCGGCGGTGCCCGTCTCGGTGTAGCCGAAGTCGAGCGGGTTGGGATCGATGCGCAGCAGGGGGAACTGGCCGTTGCCGTTGAGCAGCACCGGGGTCTCGGGCGCGCCGGGATCATTGGACGGCACGATGATCTGCCCGCTCTCGGCCTCAGCGCCCGGCGAGTAGCCGACCACCACCGTCGCCTCGTCGCCCGGGGCCAGCAGCGCGCCGTCGGCGGTGGTGACGATGGAGTAGCTGCGCGGCGCTTCGAGCTGCAGCGCGCCGATCTCGAGGGCCGCGCTGCCGACGCTGCGGATCGTGAAGGACAGCTCGGCGCTCTCGCCCATGCGCACGCCGCCGAAGTCGAGGGAGTTGGGGGTCACCTCGATCGCCGGGCCCTGGTCGTTGGGATCCGGCAGCCCCTTGACGTCGTAGTCGCCGCGGCAGGCGCCGAGCAGCAGCAGGGGGAGGGCGGACAGCGGGCGGGAGCGCATGGGGGCCTCCGGGGGCGGCGGGCGCCCGACGGCGGGAGGGGGTCGCGGCGGAGGCGGCGGCGGGCGGACGACGCGGGGCTAACCCCCGGCGGCGGGGCGCACGAGGCCACTGTTGCCGCCCAGAGCGCCCACGTCCAGCCCCGCTGCCTTGCCGGGCTCCCTGGGCTTGGCTACCCGCGGGCCGGGGGTGGTCCATGTCCGGGGTTGGCGCGGTTGAGGTGGTGGTACCCGTCGAGGCCACCATCTCCGGCGAGGCCCGGCGGCTCGCAGGGCTGGCCTGGCCGGTGGTGCTCGGCCAAGTCGGGCTCATGTCGATGGGCTTGGTCGATGTGCTGGTGGCGGGGCGGGCCGGCGAGCACGTGCTCGCGGTGGTCGGCGCGGGCCGCACCTGGAGCTTCTCGCTCACCCTGCTCGGCCTCGGCGCGCTGCACGGCCTCGATCCCCTGTTCGCCCAGGCCTGGGGCGCGGGCGACCACGCGCGGGGTGAGCAGACGCTGGGCCGCGGCGTGCTGCTCACGCTGCTCATCTCGGCGCCGATCGCCGGCGGGCACCTGCTGGCCGGCCCGGGGCTGGCCCTGCTGGCCCAGCCCGCCGAGCTCATCCCCGGCGCGCACGACTACAGCGTGATTCGCGCCATTGGCGTGCCCTTCGTGCTGCTCTACAGCCTGCTGACCCGCTACCACCAGGGCCAGGGGCGGATGCGCCTGCCGATGCTCTGCGTGGTGGTCGGCAACCTGGTCAATCTCGGGCTCGATCTCAGCCTCGTGCAGGGCCTGACCTGGGGGCCGCTGGCCGTGCCGGCGCTCGGGGCCAACGGGGTCGCCATGGCCACCACCGCCGTCGAGCTCAGCATGATGGTCGTGATGGCGGCGCTCAGCGGTCCGGCCCTGCGCGGGGCCTGGGCGGCCCGCTCCACGCTGCTGCGCGCCGCCGAGCTGCGGCTGGTGCTCGCCCTCTGCTTGCCGGTCGCCCTGCAGGTCGCGCTCGAGGCCTGGGCCTTCAACGTGGCGGGCCTGATGGTCGGCACCACCGGGGCCACCGCGCTCGCGGCCCACACCATCGCGCTGACCCTGGCCAGCTTCACCTTCATGGTGCCGCTGGGCATCGGCGGCGCGGCCTCGACCCGGGTGGGCAACCTGCTCGGGGCTGGGCACCGCTGGCAGAGGGCGGGCTGGCTGGCGGTGGGCATGGCCGCGCTGTGGATGTTCGGCTGCGGGCTCGGCCTCTACACGTTCACCACGCCCATCCTCGGGCTGTTCTCGTCGGACGTCGCGGTGCTGGCGGTCGGCGCGACCATCCTGCCGATCGCCGCGGCCTTCCAGCTCTTCGATGGTGTGCAGGCCAGCACCTTCGGCGTGCTGCGCGGGGCGGGTGACACCCGCTGGCCCTCGCTGGCCAACCTGCTCGGGTATTGGGTGCTGGGCCTGCCGCTGGGCTGGGTGCTGGCGACCCGGGGGGAGATGGGCGCGGTCGGGGTCTGGCTTGGCCTCGCGCTTGGCCTCGCGGTGGTCGCAGTCCTGCTGCTGCTCCGGCTGTGGTCGGTCGCCCGCAGCGGCGGCACCCGGGTGGTGCCGGGCCCCGCCTGAGCGGCGGCGGCCCGCACCTTCCCCCTCCGCTGGGGGACTTAGAAGCTGCACTCCAAGGGATCGCCGGTGCTCGGGTCAGTCCAGCTCCCCCGCGCGTAGAAGAATTCCTCCAGCAGCGGGGTCTCGTGGGGTGAGCGGCTGCTGTACAGGTTCTGGAAGGGCCGGCGGGCGTGGGGCATCATCCGGGCTTCGCTCACCAGGGTGTGGATGTAGTTCCCAAAGCCGGCGAGCTCGCCCGGCGCGTCCCAGTCCCAGTTGTCGTTGAGGCTCATGTGGCAGAGCAGGCAGCGGGGCTGCACGACCTCCACCCAGGCCAGGCGGTCGGTGGGCGAGCCGCCCCAGGCGGTGGGCACGGCGTGGGGGTCGGCGGCCACCGCCGGCAGGGTGTTCGCGCTGGTGGCCGTGCTGCCGTACCAGAGGTGGATCAGCGCGCGGGTCTCTGGATCGACCGCGGTGCTGAGCACGTCCTCGTTCAGGGCCCGCAGGTCGTCCTCTTGGTCGGCCCGGGTCAGGCCCGAGGGCACGCCCGGCGCGACGCTGTGCAGGTAGCCGTAGGCGGCCGGGTCGAAGGGCAGAAAGCGCGCGCCCAGGTCGCCCTCGTTCAGCCAGCCGTTGGCCGCGATGTCGGACGACGACGGGTTGTCGCCGCCGTGGCAGTTCATGCAGAGGTGGGGCACGGCGCGGTCACCGTTGCCGTCGAGATCGGCGCTCAGCAGGCGGCTGTTGCCGTCGGCCGAGAACACATAGAACTTGGTGTACTTCGGCGCAGACGGGCTGGTCACGCCCGGCGCGGCGCTCCACTCCATCGCCACGGTGGCGATCGCCGTGCCGGCGCTAAAGCCCGCGAAGCTCTCGTAGTTGGTCACATACATGCACACCGTCCCCGTGGCCGGGTCGGTGTGGCTGTACATGTCGCGCACAAAACCGAGGTCGCCCAGGTTCTGGTAGGTGGCGTGGGCGTCGCCCGGCCCGGCCGGCCAGCCGCAGGCGCTGGTCTTCCAGTCGCTGAGCGTGGTCGACAGCCCGGTCGGGTCGATGGTGTCGTAGTAGTCCTGCGCGAGCTGGTCGGCGGTGAACAGCGTGCCGCCGACGGTGACGTCCTCGAGCCGCATCCGGGTGAAGAAGTGGTCGTCGCTCGGCAGCGTGGGGACCGTGGGCAGGGTGACCGTGGGGCAGTTCCCCAGCCCGCTGATCGGCTCGTCATAGAGGGTGAAGCGGCGGCCGGGGGCGCTCGCCCGCAGCGAGGCCGAGGCCTCGGTCATGCCGGAGTCGGGCCCGTACTTGTTGCCCAGGGTCACCTCGACGTCGGCCCAGTCCGGCAGGTTGTAGAGCAGGACCGGGTTGCTGCGGATGCGGGTGGCGCCCGCGCCGGCCGCGGCGCTGAACGGGTCGTCCCAGCTGAACCAGAGCGTGTCGTAGCCGGCGTGCTCGTCGACATAGACCGCCACGCAGTGCCCGGGGTCGTACTCCTCGGCGACCAAGAACCACCCCGGCTCGGGCAGGGTCAGGTTGAAGCCGCCGCCCCCGGCCGGGTCAGCGAGGCCCACGCTCCGGGTCCACGACGCCCGGTCATTGGGCTGCAGGGTGAAGCTGGGCAGCTTCTCGGGCAGGCTGGACCCGTCGGCGAAGGTGGCGTTGAGGGTCGGGCTGGCCTTCTCGGGGTTGAAGCGGGCGACGATCGGGCGCCCGTCTTCCTCTTCAAAGCCGATGTAGACGCTGATCTTGGGCGTCAGCACCGAGAGCTCCCGCTCCATGATGTCGAGCGGGGTGGGGTGGGTCTCCCCCGGATCGACGATGGCCAGCCGCACCTTGAATGGCCGGCGCACGATGCCCGCGTCGTCCATCAGGCTGTCGCTGGGCAGGGTGAAGCTGAGCCGCCCGTCGGCGGTGGCGTAGTTGACGCCCCCACGCACGTCTGTCGCGACCAGCGCGTCGTCGGCGTAGGTGGGCACGAGGCGAATGGGCGTGGCCTCGGCCCGCATGCCGGGTTCGCCCCCCTCATCGTAGACCATGCCCGGCGCGTGACCGGGGGCCCAAGCCCAGACCGAGCGGGGGGTCTCGGGGCCATCGAGGTAGGCCTCACCCGCCTCGTCGGCCGCGATGGCGAGGAACATGTCCTTGGCGTTGGCCGGGACCGAGATGCGCGCGCCCTCGACCGGCTCGCCGTCCGGGCCGACCGCGGCGTAGGCCTGGGTCGGGTTGTCGCTGGCGAGGCGGACCCCGCCCGCGCCGTCGGTCAGCAGCCGCACCACGGGGGCGCAGGCCGTGGCGTAGCCGCGGGCCGCGCAGACCTTGAGCGACTGGCTGGGCGCCTCGGGGTCGGCGCTCCAGGTGACGCCCCCTTCGGTGATCTCGGCGGCCCCGCGCCAGTTGGGGGTGGCCACCAGCCGCAGCTCGGACGCGGGCACCTCGGCCCGCACCACGCCCTCTCGCCCCAGCGCGCGCGTCTCGGCCCGCACGCCGATCCGGACCGTCCCCGCGTCGATCTCGAGCACCTCGGCCCAGATCTGCAGGGCCGGCTCGTTGAGCATCAGCGCCTGCTCACCCCCCGCGGCGGCGGGGTACGCGGTCAGCGGGCCGCTCGCGCCGATCTCGACCGCGAGCGTCGCCTCGGCTGGGTGGGCCGCCCCGCTGAGCCCCAGCAGGTAGTCCCCGCCTTGACCCACCGGGACGGGCCGGCTCGATTCGCCATCGGGCCCGCGCACAGAAACGGTGGGCCGGTCCGCGCAGAGCTCGGGCAGGCCCTGGCAGGTGTAGGTGCGGAAGCCGTCGGCCATCGTCAGCCTGCCCCAGATCGCGGTGTCGGGGGCGACGATCTCGGGGACGATCTCGACCGGGGCGATGCGGCCGGTGCCCTCTTCGGCCCGGCTGGCCGTGGTCGCCCCGTCGAAGTCCACCGGCGCGGCGCAGCCGGTGGCGCCCTCGGGGCTGCGCCAGCAGGCGACCAAGGCGGTCGTCCGCCCGTCGACCTCAGCCGCGCAGGTCACCACGCCGTCCAGGTCGTCATCCACGCAGGGGTAGACCCCATCGGCGGGCGGCCCCTCGGCGCCCAGCGCGACCTCGGCGCCGACCAGGGGGATGGTGCCGCCGTCGGGCAGGCTCACCCGCAGCTGCACCCGGGCCTGGGCGCGCACCGTGCTGCCCCCGCCGCCGTCTGCGCCGCCGTCGGACGCCCCGCCATCGGCGGCGCCGTCCCCGCCGTCGCCGGTCGAGTCACCGTCTGCGGGGTCTTTTTCGCCGCCCACGCAGGCGGCCAAGGTGAACAACAACGAGGAGGGCAGCAGGACAGCGCGGCGCAGCATCGGGGGGCTCCGTGGAGAGGAGCGCAGGGTAGCGGACGCGCGCCGCGCTGTGACCCCACACCGATCCTACCTGAAGCTGGGCCCGACGCCTTCGCCCGGCGCCTTCGGTTCAGTCGCTGTCGGTCAAGACGACGCGCACCGCGCCCATCACCTCGCGGTAGGCCGCGGCGTGGGGCAGGCCCGCGGCGACGCGGTCGAGCACGCGCTGGGCCAGCATCACGTGGGTGAGGCGCTCGCCGTCTTCGGGGTCGCCCTCGACCCGGATGGCGGGCTCATCGCCGGCCATCAGCGCCGCGGCGGCGGCGTCCAGCGTCGCCTTGTCGTGCTCAAGCGAGAGGCGGCGGATCTCGGGGGCCTTCATCGGGCCGCCCCGAGCTGGTGGCGGTCGAGCAGCTCGCGCAGCTTCGCCTCTTTGCTGGTCGCCACGCCCTCGACCAAGGCGCCGTCTTTGTACAGCGCGAAGAAGGGCAAGCCGGGGATCTTCACGGTCGACCGCGCCGCCGGGCTGACCTCGCCGTCGAGCTTGTAGAAGCGCACGCCGTTGAACTCTTTGGAGAGGTCTTCGAAGATCGGCTTGAACATGATGCAGGGGCCGCACCAGCTCGCGTAGAAGTCGACGAGGGCCCAGCCCTCGGCGGCGATGGCGTCCTTGAAGGTGTTGTCGTCGATGTCGGTCACGGCCATGGCTGCTCCTTCGCCGCGGGGCGGCGTGCGAGGGCGCGCTAACCCCGTGCTCGCGGCGGTCGAGCGGCCTCAGGGCGCCGGCGGGACCTCGTCCTGGCCGGTCGCGGCGAGCAGGGCCGGGCCGAGGTCTTCAGGCATGCGCACGAGCTTGCCGTCCTTGTCGACGCAGACGAGGTGGATCTCGCACTCGACCAGCGGGCGGTCTTGGCCCGGGTGGTGCACATCTTGTTGAAACACCGTGCGCCACGCGCCGGCGGCCTTGATCACCGTCCGCACCTCGATCTCGTCGCCGTAGCGGGCCGGCGCGCGGAACCGCACGTGGGCCTCGTAGACCGCGAAGCCGACCCCGCCGCCGCGCCACATCTCGACCAGGGTGGGCACGCCGACGAGGTGCTCGCGGGCATGCTCGCAGTACTTCAAGTAGTTGGCGTGGTAGACCACCCCGGTAAAGTCGGTGTCGTCGTAGTAGATGTGGCGGCGATGCACGTGGGGCACGGTGTCCTCGACGAGACCGGCGCAGCGTCTGCGCCAGCGGGCGGAGCGGGGGGCGCGCGATAACCGGCGGCGCCAGGGTCCGGCCGCGCCGGCGCCCACGGAGGCCCCGTGCTCCACCTCGCCGCCCCGACCGACCCTGCCTGGGTCCACGCCGCGCTGGCCGACCTGCCGAGCCTGCTGCTCGACCACGCCCACTGCGAGAAGAAGGCCGCGTCCACGGCCATGAACCTCATCTTCCGCTACGTCGAGGACGAGGGCCTGATGCAGCCGCTCTCGGCCCTGGCCCGCGAAGAGCTCGCCCACTTTGAGCTGATGCTCGGCGTCCTGCGCGAGCGGGGCTTGAGCTTCACCCGGCTCGAGCCCTCGGCCTACGCGCCGGGCCTGCTCGCCGCCGCCCGCAAGGACGAGCCCCACCGCCTCCTCGACACGCTGCTGTGCTGCGCGCTCATCGAGGCCCGCAGCTGCGAGCGCATGAAGCTGCTCAGCGAGGCGCTCGGTCCGGCCGGTGAGCCCCGCTTGGCCGCGCTCTACACCTCGCTGCTGGCCAGCGAGGCCCGCCATTTTCACGGCTACGTCGAGCTCGCGACGGCCCGGTACGGCCGGGCGGCGGTGGTCGAGCGCCTCGAGGTGCTGGCCGCCCACGAGGCCGCGCTGCTCGTCCATCCCGAAGCGCGCCCGGTCCGCATGCACAGCTGAGGACGGGCGCCCCCGGGGGCGGGGCCGCCGGTCGCCGCCCCTGCGCGCGCGGGCTGCGCCCTTGGTCGCTGCGCGACCCGCCTGCGGCGGCGCTCCGGTCCGGCTGGCGCGCGCAAAGCGGGCCTGGATGCTGTTTCCACGCGCCGCGTCGAG
>JBJONS010000068.1:0-6909 GCA_046051725.1 Pseudomonadota bacterium
GGTCTGTGGCCCCGCGGCGCGGCCCCTCTCCCTTCTCCCGCGGCCGCGCCTCCCCCCGCGCCCGCCGCCGAGGATCTGACCATGAGCCAGGACCACACCGAGCTCCACCGCCAGCTGCGAGCACGCATCGATGCGCTCCGGGGGCACCTTTGACGTCGACGGTCGCAAGGTCCGCATCCAAGAGCTCGAGAACCAGAGCAACGACCCTGAGTTCTGGAACGATCCGACCCGCAGCCAGGCGGTCCTGAAAGAGAAGGGCGTGCTCGAGCGCTCGCTGACCGACATGAACGAGGTCGAGCTGCGCATGTCGGACGCCGAGACGCTCATCGAGCTCGGTGAAGAGGCCGGTGACCAGGCCACCATCGACGAGGGCATGGCCGCGCTCGAGGCGCTGGCCGAGCGGGTGCGCGAGCTCGAGGTCCAGCGCATGCTGTCCGAAGAGATGGACGTCTGTGACGCCATCCTCGACGTGAACAGCGGCGCCGGCGGCACCGACGCGGCCGACTGGGCGGCCATGCTCAAGCGGATGTACCTGGGCTGGGCCGCCAAGCACGGCTTCAAGGTGCAGATCTCCGACGAGCAAGAGCACGAAGAGGCCGGCATCAAGAGCTGCCGCCTCGAGGTCCGCGGCCCCTACGCCTACGGCTACCTCAAGGCCGAGATCGGCGTGCACCGGCTGGTCCGCATCTCGCCCTTCGACAGCCAGGCCCGGCGCCACACCGCCTTCGCCAGCGTCGACGTGATGCCCGACATCGACGACGAGATCGAGATCGACATCAAAGAGGCCGACTGCCGCATCGACACCTTCCGCGCGGGCGGCGCCGGCGGCCAGCACATCAACACCACCGACTCGGCGGTCCGCATCACCCACTTGCCGACCGGGCTGGTGGCGGCCTGCCAGGCCGAGCGCAGCCAGCACAAGAACAAGGCCAAGGCCTGGAAGATGCTGCGCGCCAAGATGTACCAGTACGAGCTCGAGAAGCGGCAGGCCGAGATCGACGCGCTGAACTCGCAGAAGAAGAAGATCGAGTGGGGCAGCCAGATCCGCAGCTACGTCCTGCAGCCCTACCGCATGGTCAAAGACCTGCGCACCGGCGCCGAGAGCACCCAGACCGACCGGGTGCTGGCCGGCGAGCTGATGAATTTCATGGAGGCCTGGCTCGCGCAGCGGGCCGGCGTCGAAGAGCAGACCGAGAGCTGAGCCGCGCCGAGGCGCTGGCTTGAGGAGGAGACATGCACGCCACCCCCCGGGCCACCGCCCTCGCCCTGCTGCTGACGGCGGGCTGCGCCGGCAAGACCGAAGACACGGGCGATGAGCTGATCCCCCAGATCGTCGGCTCGATCCAGCCTGATGGTTCGGCGGACGCCGGCAACGTGCGCTTCTACAAGGCCTTCGCCTTCGACCAGGGCGGCGCCTTCCTCGCCTACCTGAGCTCGTCGCCCAAGGCCGACTGCACCACGGTCGGCCAGTACCTGCGGGTCGGGGCCGAGCCCTACGACCCCGAGGCGGTCTTCGCGCCCGAGACCTGCAACATGTTCATCAAGATCGCCGAGGACTATGACGGCGGCATCGACTACACGCGGACCGCGCGTGACGTGACCATCGACACGGTCGGCACCGGCACGGCGATCGAGTGCGCGCTCGGCGCGGGCAGCTTCGAGCTGACCGCGCTCGAGAACGGCGAAGACGACTACTACTACTCGGGCCGCTGGTGGGTCGGGAACCCCCTGACCTACCGCTACACCTTCTCGGGCAGCGGCGAGGACGGCTACACGATGGAGATCGAGCTGAGCCAGCTCGACGGCGGTTTCGTGCAGGAGTCGCTCGAAGAGGTCCGGGCGACCGCCGAGGTCAACGGCACCATCTCGGCCGAGTACTGCACCGATCTGGCCTCCACCGGGCTGTTTTAGGCCATGGGGCGGGCCCGCACGCTCGCCGCGCTCGCCCTGCTCGTCGCGCCCGGCCCCGGCTGGGCCGCCGAGCTGGTCGACCGGGTGGACCCCGCCAAGGCCGGCGCCGGCTGGGACCGCCAGCGCTTCTCGTTCGGCGGCTTCGTCCAGCCCCGCGTTGTGTGGAGCCCCGAGGACAAGGCGGCCGCGGTGCCCGGCGAGGTCGGCTTTCAGGTGGCCCGCGCCCGGCTCGAGCAGCAGTCGACGCTCAGCCGCGCCGCGGCCGGTGACGGCGGGATCGCCGTGCGTCAGGCCATCTCGATCGAGCTGATGCCCGAGGCCCGCCTGGTCGACGCCTACGTCGACCTGCAGGCCCACCAGCTGCTGACCCTCCGGATGGGGCAGTTCAAGACCCCGACCAGCCGCACGCTGCTCATCTCCGACAAGTCGACCGCCTTGCCCGAGCGGGCCGCGCTCGACGACCTCGGTCCCCGGCGGCAGATCGGCGCGATGCTGCACGGCGCGGACCTCGACAACATCGTCGAGTACGGGATCGGCGCCTTCAACGGCGAGGGCACGAACCGCCTCGGCAACGTGAACCGCAAGTTCCTGTACGCCGGGCGGGTGGCGATCAGCCCCTGGGGCGGTCCGGGGACGACCAGCGAGCTGCTCGACCCCAACGAGGACCCCACCGCCACCGTCGGCTACGCGGTCTACGTCAACAAGGACGGCCCCGAGGGCGCCGAAGAGGCGTCGATCAGCCACAACGGCGAGGCCTTCGCCCACTACCGGTGGGTGACGGTCCAGGCCGAGCTGCTCTGGCGCTTCACCGACTGGCAGCCCGTCGACCTCGCCGACTTCCACAGCAACGCCTGGTATGTGCAGGCGGCCAGCTTCGTCCCGGGCGTGCCCTGGGCCGACGAGCACCTCGCGCTGGTCGGCCGCTATGACCGCTCCGACGCGCTGGTGCCGATCAACGGCGACGTGCCGCTGGTCGGGCCGACCGATCCGGCCCAGGGCCGCCAGAGCCTGACCGTCGGGCTCGGCCTGTACGCCGGCCAGCCCTGGACCCGGCGCGCGCAGGACCTGCGGCTGCAGCTGCTGTGGACCAAGAACGACGAGCTGGAGGACCTGAGCTACGACAACGACCAGGTCAGCCTCGCCGCCCACCTCGCACTTTAGCCCGGAGGAGCCCATGGCCCGCCCCGCCTCGCCCGCGCGCCCCGCCCTGGGCCCCGCCGCGCCGCTGCTGCTGCTCGCCGCCTGCGACTTCTACCCCGAGGGCAAGGGGGACTCGGGCGCGGCCGGCAACAGCCCGACCTCCGCGGACTGCAGCGTCGAGATCAGCATCCCGACCGGCCTCATCAGCGCCGTGCCGCCGGCGCCGAGCGCCCACGTCGAGACCTACGGGGCGGCGCCGGCCCCTTTCCATGTGCACTACTCCTGGCCCTCGCGGGACCCGAGCCGCAACGCCGCGCTCCTCTGGCGGTCCGACCTCGACACCCTGGCGAGCCAGGTCGAGTGGGGCCCCGCCGAGGGCTTCCCCACCGGCGCGCAGCGGACCGACGGCGTGAGCTGGCTTTTTGGCGGCGCGGCGCTGGGCGAGGGCCCCTACCGTCAGCACGAGGTGCGGCTCTGCGGCGTGCTCGCGCCGGACACCGCCTACAGCTACCGGGTGGGCGGCGAGGGCGGCTGGTCCGAGACCTACACCTTCCGCACCCCGCCCGCGCCGGGCACCAAGGCCAACTTCCGCGTGGCGATGTCGGGCGACAGCCGGGGCACCTACGCGACCTGGGCGGCGGTGCTCGCGGCGATGGAGAGCCACGCCCCTGACTTCTTCTTGTTCTCGGGCGACATGGTCGAGCTCGGCGCCAACCAGCGCGAGTGGGACGCGTGGTTTGACGCCAGCGGCGATGTCTTCGCGGGCAAGGCGTTTATGGCGGCGCACGGCAACCACGAGTTCCTGGCCCAGCACTACTTCGTGCAGTTCGCCTTTCCGGGCAACGAGGAGTGGTACAGCTTCGACTACGGCGACACCACCTTCCTCAGCCTCAACGACACGGTGCGCGACGCGAGCGAGGCCGAGGACGTGCAGACGGCGTTCATCGCCGAGACGCTGTCGGGCGCACAGCGGCGCCGGGTCGCGATGCACCACCAGCCGCTGTACTCGACCTGCACGACCCACGGCAGCAACGTCGAGCTGCGCGATCTGTGGGCGCCGCTCTTCGAGGACGGCGACGTGGCGCTGGTGCTCGCCGGGCACAACCACATCTACGAGCGCAGCGTGCCGATCAAGGCCGGCCAAGAGCGCCCGCCGGGCGAGGGCACGGTCTACCTCGTGTCGGGCGGGGCGGGCGCGCCGCTCTACCCCAACTCTGAGGCCGAGTGGTTCGGCGCGGTCGCCAACCCCATCGAGCACTACGTCATCGCCGACTTCCTCGACGACCGCATCGAGCTGGTGGCCCGCGACCTCTCTGGCAACATCATCGACCAGGTCACGATCCCCAGGTGAGGGCCCGCGCTGCGGGGCCGCGGGGCGGCCCGGCGCCCGGCTTCACCAGGCCGGGTGGGCCACCGCCGCCACCCACAGGCCGAGCAGCCCGGTCAGCACGCCAATGAGGGCGCCCAGGCCGAGCAGCAGCCGGGCCGCGCGCCGGGCCGGGGCCGCGCCCGGCAGCGCCACCAGCAGCGCCGCGCCCGCCTGCACCAGGCACACGGCGATGACCGCGAGGTGCTCCTTGCGCTCGAAGTGCAGGGCCGCCTCGACCGCGCCGTGGACCAGCGCGGGCTTGATGCCCTGGCGGTAGGTCGGGTACAGCGCCGCCCCGCCCAGCGCGTTGAGGGTGAGCAGGCCGGCGCCGAGCGCGGCCGCGAGCCGGGTCATCGGGCGCGGGCGGCCCGGGTGCCGCAGGCTGAGCACCGGGTGGAGCACCAGGGCGAGGGCCAGCGCCGCGACGAGGCCGTGGACGCGGGCCAGGAGGGCGAACAGACCGGCCCCGGTCATGGCACCGCCAGCATGGCGAGGGTGAGGGCGAGCCCCAGCGCGAGGGCGAGGCCGGGCAGCAGGCGCAGCAGCGCGGCGGCCCGCGCCCCGGCCGGGTCGAGGGCGACCGCGGCGCCGGCGAGCAGGCCCGCGCAGGCGCCGGCGGCGAGGCTCGCGCCGACCCGCCAGAAGTAGGGGATGGTGGCCGTCGCGCGCACCGCGGTGATCGGCGGCTCGTCGACCGCGTCGGCCAGGCGCTGGGCCACGTAGACCGCGGCGACCCCCAGCCAGCCCACCGCGAGGCCGATGGCCAGGGCGGCGCGGCGCGGCGGCAGCGCCTCAGCGGACACCGGCGGCCTCCCAGCGGCGCACCCGCGGGCACTCCGGGTCGGGCGCCGCGGCGTCGCCGCGCAGGTGGGCGGAGACGACCCGGCAGCCGCCGCGGCAGGTGTCCGCGACCGGGCAGGAGGCGCAGGGCTCCGCCGCCGGGCGGCCGCGCAGGGCCCGCAGGCTCGGGTCGGAGGCCCAGGCCGCGCCGAGGCTGCCCGCGGTCGGCGCGCCGGGGAGGAAAGAGCAGCCCGCCCAGCGGCCGTCGGCGTGGCGGCTCCACAGGTCTTGGCCAGCGGTGCAGCCGCGCACCCCGAGCAGACGCAGCGCTGCGGGATCGACGCCGTGGTCGACCAAGAAGGGCACGAGCGCGCAGTCCCAGCGCAGCCGCAGGCGCCCCGCCGCCTCGACCGCCAGGGCCCGCGGCCAGAGCGCGTCGAGCAGGTCCGGCGGCGGCGCGAGCTGGGCCCAGGCCACGGCGCCCCGGCCGGCGGGCTTGAAGCGCAGCCACTGCCACTCGGTCGCCCCGTCGTCGGCGATCGCCGCGCCCAGGGCCTCGAGCGCGCCGGGGGACTCGAGCAGGGGGCGCGACAGCACGGTGTTGACCCCCACCTGGGCCCCGGCGGCGGCCAGCGCGCGCACCGCGGCGCGGCCCTGGGCGGCGCCCTCCCAGCCGCGGGCCGCGGCGTAAGTCCCTTCAAGACCGTCGATCGACACGTTGATCTGGCCAAAGACCTCGGCCAGCTCGGCCGCCCGGGCCGGGCTCAGGCCGAAGCCGCTGGTCGTGAGGTTGGGCACGAGGCCGCGGGCGCGGGCGCGGCGGGCCAGCGCCACCAGATCACTGCGCAGCAGCGCCTCTCCGCCGCCGAAGGCCAGCTCGATCACCCCGAGCTCGGCCAGCCCGTCGATGACCGCGCCGAGGGCCGCGGCGTCCTGGCCCGCCCGGTGGGGGCCGGCGTCGAGGTAGCATCCGGCGCAGGCGACCGGGCAGCGGTCGGTCACGGCGAGGTGCGCCTCTTCGGGCGCGCGCAGGGCCCCGGGCACGGCGTCGGGCGCGGCGGCGCCGATCTCGGCGGCGCCCGCCGCCCGCGCGGCGGCGACCCCCGCCGGATCGAGCTCCAGCACGTCGCCCCCGGGCAGCGCGAGGCGGCCGCCGCCGTCGGCCTCGGGCCGCAGGCGGGGCGGAGGCCCGGGCGGTCCGCCGCCGCTCCTCCAGGCGGTGAAGAGGTCGGCGAAGCTGTTGAGGATGAGGCTGGCCGCCCCGAGGCTGAGCAGGGCGACACCGACCACGCTGCCGGCGCTGCTGCAGCTCGGCCGGCGCCCGCGGCGCACAGCCACGAGGCCGCTGCCGGGGACGGGCGCAGGGCCGGCGCTCACCGCAGCCCCCGCGCGGCGAGCGCCTCGGCCAGGGTCACGACGCCGGGCAGGTCGAGGCCGACGATGCGGGCGGCGAGGGGGAGGGCCCCGGCGGTGGCCGCCGCGGCCAGCGCGCGCCGGAGGAGGAGGGCGCCCGGCGCGGCCAAGGCGCAGGCGCAGAGCAGGTGCAGGGGCAGGAGGAGCAGCCCGAGCCCGAGCACCCGCGCGCCGGCCGCGGGCTCCCAGCTCGCGGCGAGGGCGGCGCACAGCGCGGTGATCCCGAGCAGCAGCAACGCGCCGACCGGCCGGGCCCCCAGGGCGAGGCCCCGGCGGGCGGGCCCGACGAGGCCGGC
>JBJONS010000069.1:0-3191 GCA_046051725.1 Pseudomonadota bacterium
TGGATCTGGAGTTCGACGGACCATCTTGGGGCGAAGCGGCCGACCCCGCGCTCTGCGACGGCTGCGGTCGGGCCTACGAGGCCGGCGCGGCGCTCGGCGCGGTCTGCGTCGACTTTTCGGCGGTGGGCGCGCCCGAGCGGTGGCCGCTGTGGACCGGCCCCTACCGCTGAGCGCCCGGGCGGCGCGGCCCCGGCAGGAAGGATGACGCTGTGGGAGTGCCGCTGCACCTTCGCGCATGGCTGACCGCCGCGGGCCTCGCTGCCGATCCCTTTGGATTTTCCGGCGGTTTGGTCCCCATCCCCCTCGATCAGCGCCCAGACGGCGGCGCGGGCTGGATGGCGTCCGAGGACTGCGGCGACTGCCACGAGGCCGAGCTGCGCCAGTGGACCGACAGCCGGCACCACCGCGCCTTCACCAATGACCTGTTTCAAGCCGGGCTCATCGCCGAACCCCAGGCCTTCTGCGTGCACTGTCACGCGCCGACCGCGCCGCAGGTCGCCGAGGTGTTGCCCAATTTACCGGCCTATGCAGCCCTGTCCCCGCGGTCGGCGCCAGGGCCCGGGCCGGCTTTTGCGCCCGAGCCCCGGGCGGCTGACGGCGTCGGCTGCGCGGCCTGCCACCTGCGCGACGGCGCGGTGCTCAGCGCTGGCCCCGACGCGCCCGCCGCCCCGCACCCCATCCGGGTCGAGCCGGGCTTCGGCACCGCCGCCGCCTGCCGGGGCTGCCACCAGTTCCTGGCCCCAGACGGCCCCAGCGCCCCGCGCTGGTGGATGCAGTCCACCTGGGCGGAGTGGCAGATCGTCGCGCCAGACGGTGATCCCGACTGCCTCGACTGCCACATGAAGGGGGGCGACCACGCGATGACCGGGGCCCACGACGCCGACCGCCTGCGCGGCGCGCTCGAGGTCCGCCCCGTGCCGGGCGGCCTGCGCCTCACCGCCCGGGGCGTCGGCCACCGCCTGCCCACCGGCGACCTGTTCCGGGCCCTCACCGTCGAGATCGCGCGCGGAGAGGCCGTCCCCGCCGCCTCGGCCCAGGCAGAGGGCTGGGAGGAGCTCTGGCGCGCCGGCCGGCGCTTCCGCGCCGTCGAGGCGCCGGACGGCGCGATCCACAAGCAGCCGGTCGAGGACACCCGGCTCTGGCCTGACCAGCCGGTCCTCGTCCCCCTGCCAGATGTCCCTGGGTTACGCTGGAGGGTTCGCTACCATTTTGGTGCGCCGCACGATCTCCTCCGCGGCTTGGCGCCGCTCGAGGCCTGGGTGCTGACCCTGGCCGATGGGCCTGCAGCCTCCCCTCACCCTTGACCCCACCGCCTCCTCCCCTCCCCTCGCCCGGATCGCTGATGCTCCGCTCGACCCTCCCCTTCCTGCTCGCTGCGCTGGCCTGCGGCGCCACCCCTGCCCACGCCGAAGAGGGGCGGCTGCACCCCCGCGAGGTCACCGCCAGCTCGGCCTTGCAGAGCAGCTGGGCGCAGTTTCAAGAGAACTACCAGCCCAACTACGTCGCCGACGACAACCCCGCGACGGCCTGGGTCGAGGGCGTGGCGGGTGACGGGGTGGGTGAGCGCCTGACGCTGCAGGTTGGGCCCGCCCGCGGCGCGACCGCGGTGACCGTCCGGCTGCGCCCCGGCTACCAGAAGTCTGAGGGGCTGCTCAAGGCCAACGCCGCGCCCAAGCGCGTGCGCATCGACGCCCGAAACGCCACGGGGGTGGTCGCGACCGGTGAGCTCAGCCTGCCCCGCGCGATGGGCTGGCAAGAGCTGCGCCTCGACCTGCCGGCCGACAGCACGCTGAGCGCCGTCGAGATCACCATTCTCGAGGTGCACCCCGGCAGCAAGTACGCCGACACCTGCGTCTCGGACGTGGCGGTGGTGCTCAGCTCGACCGAGCCCTACCGCGCGTCGATTGAGAACGCCCGTCAGCAGGCCATCCTGCGGTGGATCGAGAGCCGCCGGGCCATGGCCGCGGCCTACGCGGCTGCGCCCAAGGCCTACCCCTTCGCTTCGCAGGAGTTCACCGAGCAGAAGCTCCCGGACCCCACCCCGGCCCAGCTCGCGCTGGTGCGCGCCGCGGCCAAAGAGACCGACGCGCTGCTCGCCGAGGGCGCTGGCTGGCGTCCGACCCGAAAGCAGCCCCCGGCGCCGCTCCCCGACCGCCTCTTCGCCCTGGAGAACGTCCAGGACATGCTCCTCGCCGCAGAGACCAGCTACTTCGAGACGCGCGACGCCTGGGTCAAGGTGGAGCGAGAGGGCAGCGAGGCGGAGGGCTGGACCAACGAGTCCAAGCGGGGCGCGGCGCACATCCGCTGGCACGACCAGCCCGGCGGGGCGCCCCAGGCCGTCGCTTGGCGCCACCACGCCTCTGGCGACGAGCGCATGCGCTGGGCCAACGACACCAAGCTGCTCGTGCGCTACGACGCCGCGGGGCGCGCCACCTCCGTCTACATGCACACCAAAGAAGGGGGCGAGTTCAACGAGCTTGTCGACGAGCTCGTGCAGATCGAATGGAGCGGCGACGGCAAGCTCAAGGCGGTCGACTACATCGAGCTCCGGGAGCACCTCAACATCGACGAAGGCAAGCCCGGGCGCAAGACAGCGGGAGCCACGCGCTACGCCGCGTCGAGCGCCCCATCGTCGCCCTGAGGGAAGCAATCTGCGGCCGCTGCGGAGCCTGGGGCACCAACCACGGGGCGCTAAGGGAGGGGTGTCCGGCGGTGCGCCGCCGGCTCCCCCACCCTCCGCAGGAGCCATCCATGACCAGCCTCAGCCGCAGCCTCCGCCTCGCCCTCTCCGCCGCCGTCCTTGGGCTCGGCCTGCCCGCCGCCGCCGCCACCTACGCCATCGACCCGGGCCACACCAACGTCGGCTTCAAGGTCAAGCACATGATGGTGAGCAACGTGCGCGGCAGCTTCGGCGAGGTCACGGGCACGGTCGAGTACGACGCCGCCAAGCCCGAGGCGACCAAGGTCCAGGCGGTGGTCAAGGCCGCCAGCATCAAGACCGGCGACGCCAAGCGCGACGAGCACCTCGTGGCGCCCGACTTCTTCGACGCGGTGAAGTTCCCCGAGATCAAGTTCAGCTCGACCAGCGTGAAGAACGTCAGCGACGCCGGTTTTGACGTGGTCGGCGATCTGACCATGCACGGCGTGACCAAGCCGATCACCTTCCGCTTCACCAAGCCCTCGGCCGAAGC
>JBJONS010000070.1:0-7637 GCA_046051725.1 Pseudomonadota bacterium
GCGATCATCCTCCTCGCGATCATCGTCCTCGCGATCATCGTGATCATCATCCTCACGATGATCCTCATCGTCACGACGATCATCATCATCGTCCCGATGACCCCCACCAGAATGGCCCTGGCCACCCTCCCCCCGCGGAGGGTCACCCTCCGAGGTCCGCTCCAGCCCCGCGATGAGCGCCGCGCGCTCCGCCGGGCTCAGCCGCGCGTCTGGATGCGCACGCAGGTACAGCGGCAGCGGCATGTCGCCCTCGGCCAGCTCCTCGGCCGCCTCGTCGGCCTCGTTGCCCGGCGCGCCCCAGTCGCTGAAGTTCATATGGGCGCGGCCGCGCTTCACGTCGGCCCGCACCAGCGCGCCCACCACCGGCACCCGGCTGTACCAGGGCCACACGGTCTCGTTGCTGTGGCAGTCGGCGCAGGCCCGCCGGGCCAACGTGGCGGTCTCGGCGCTGTCCCAGCGCACCGGCCGCACCACCGCCGGGTTCTTCGGCGCGCAGCCGGCGGTGAGCAGCAGGGCCAGCGCGCACAGCGGCGCGGCGCAGAGGGCGACCCGGGACATCGGCAGCTCCGAGATGAGAGAGAGAGGGCCTGCCCGCGCTATCCACCGGCGCCCGCCCGCGCCCGGCCGACCGCAGCGCGGCGGCGCAGCCGCCGGTGCCGCAGGCACCAAGGCCGCGCGGCCGGGGAGCCCGCCGCAGGCGGCGCCCCGGCCGGGGCCGCGGCCGCGCGCGCAGGGGGGCCGCTGGCGCCCAGAACGCCCCCATGCGCGTTAGTCTCAGCGTGGAGGTCCCATGCCTGACGCCCCCAGCTCCGCCCTCGACCGCCGCGCCCTGCTGCTCGGCGCCGCCGGCCTCGGCCTCGGCTGCGCCGCCGACAAGGCCCGCGGCTCCGCCTCCGACAGCGCGGGCGGGGCGGCTGACAGCGGCGAAGGTGACGCAGGGGCCGACATCTTCGGCGCACCAGGCCCCCTGCTCGACCCCGAGGGCGCCGGCCTGCCCCACCGCCAGGGCGACCCGGCCTGGGGCGACCAGCTGATGTGGGACCGCGACCTCGTCATCCGCGCCGACACCGAGCTGAACGGCAACCCGCCGGCCCACGCCCGGTCGCTGCTGCGGCGCTTCGCCAGCGGCAACACCATCCGCCACGAGGGCTGCATGCTGTGCTGCCTCTCGATGGTGCTGCGGCTCTTTGACCCGCGCCCGCCCGCGGCCTGGGACCCGGGCCTGCTCAACGAGCGGGCGCAGAACCGCTACTACTACACCCTGGCCGGCGTCTCTCTCACCACGCTCTACGCCGATCTGGTGGCCGAGCTGAGCCAGGGCGAGGTGCAGCTGACCCTCAAAGAAGAGCACCTGCCGGGGATGCCGCGCTGGACGCCGCTGCGGGCCAGCGCCTCGCCGCTGCTGCGGGCCTACCGGGGCCTGAGCCCGGCGCAGCGGGCCGACTGCCTCGTGATGGTCAAGACCGGCACCTACTCGGACGTGGTGGCCAGCCACTACGCGCTCATCCACCCCAACGAAGAGGCGGGTCCTGACGAAGACGACGTGCAGCTGCTCGATCCCGCCGTGCCTGTGCGCCAGACCGGCGCCTGGCGGCTGAGCGACTCGGCGGCCTGGATCTGCCAAGACCCGGCCATCGCCGAGGGCTGGCGCCAAGAGGGCGTGGGGCCGCTCGACATCGGCGGCATCTGGGTGTTCATCCGCCGCCGCGCCGACGGCGACGGCCTCAGCCGCGGGCCGCTGGTGCGCGCCTGGGCCGCCGAGCTGGCGCGGGCCGCCGGGGCCTGAGCGGGCGGGCCGTTCAGCCGCCGTCGTGCACGGCCTCGTAGCCCTTGAGCAGCGAGGCCTCATCGGCGTGAAAGGACTCGCCGAGGTAATTGCCAGACACCGAGAAGCCCTTTTTGGCCTCGGCGCCGTAGTGGACGCCCTGCTTGTCCTCGTTCTTGAGGGTGGCCATCTTGCCCTGGGCGCCGTTGATCGTGCCGGCCATGAACCCCGAGGCACAGGCGTCGGTCACCACCTCGAGCTTGGCCCCCCGCGAGAGCGCCGCGCCGACCGCCCCCGACAGGGTGGACGCCTGGGTCCACTTGGTGGGCATCCCGTTGTCCGAGACGGCGCTGTCGACGCCGATCAGGCCCTGCGGCGCGCCGTGCCCGGCGTAGTAGAAGGCCGCCTCTTGCTGCGGCGCGAGCCCCTGGGTCAGCCCGTGCAGGGCTTGGTCCAGCGCGGCGACGTCGAGGTCCGACGCCCGCTGCACCGCGTAGCCCCGGTCGGCGTAGCGGCGGGCCATCGCGTCGGCGTCGCGGCGCGCCCCGGGCAGATCGCCGAGCTCGGGGCTCTTGTAGTCGGCGTTGCCCACGACCAGCGCCGGGCCCTTGGTCGCGACGCGCGGCATCGGCTTGGCCGCGAGGTTGAGGTTGTCGCGCGGCATCTGCGCCGGCTGCCAGCCATCCAGCAGGTTCATGCGGCTGTCTCGGCTCGGCGCTGGGGTCGGCTTGGGCGTCGCCTGGGGCTGCTGAAAGGTGGTGACCGAGCCCCCCTTGTTGAGATCGGCCCGCGTCGCGCGGGTCCAGAGGTCGGCCTCGCTGGCGGTCGGGTCCTGCTCGAGGGCCTCGAAGTACCGCATGGTGGTCGACAGCCCGTCCGAGCTCACCGCCGTGCCGCTCGAGGTGAGCACGCTCAGCGCCTCGCCTTGGGCCTTGGCCGGGTCGACCGCGTAGTCGCGCCGGGTCGTGCCCCAGGCCTCGCCCTTGGCCATGCCCCGCTTGGCCGGGCTCTGGATGGTGTGCGCCGCGCCCGCCGCGGTGCCCGCAGCGGTGGTGGCGCTGGTCTTCGCGCCGCCCGCGGCGGCGGGCTTGGCGCTGGTCTGGCTGAGGGACTGCATGGGTGCAAGCTGCCACCGCGGGGTGGCCCCGTCACCTCTCAGGGATCCTAGCCGCCCCTCAGCCCTTGGACGGGGGCGCCCCCAGCGCCGCCCGCAGGTCGCGGATCGGCCCGACGTCGAGGCCCGACGCCGCGCCGCGCGTGGCGAGCACCTCGAGCGAGAGCCGGGTCTGGTCGCCCACCTTCGAGAAGTGGCGCTCGAAGAAGCGCTCCATGTCGTGCGGCGTGACGAGGGGCGCGAGGCGGCTGGCCACCGACAGGCCCCACCCCTGGATCAGCGAGAGCCAAAGCGGAGGCAGCACACCGCGGGCCGCCGCCGCCGCCCGCACCGTGGCCTGGGCGCAGACCGCCGCCCGCGCGCAGCCGCCCTCGGCGCGCATGCGCGCGAACGACCAGCCGCAGCGCTCGAGCTCGCCGACGATGGGCAGCAGCAGGGCCGAGCCGAGGGCCGTCTCGAGATCGACGTCGGCGGCGACCCGCGCGGGCTGGCCGCCCCGCCGCAGGCGCGCGACCAGCGGCCCGACCACCGCCGGGGGCCCCGAGAAGGGCGCGGGGCTCAGCGGCGGCTGCCAGGACATCACGCCGGGCGTCGGCACCTGCTCGCCGGGCAGCGGCGCCATCCACGACATGAACGTGATCAGGCCCTGGACCAGCCGCTCGGCCGGCACGTGCTGCAGCAGCAGCGCGCGGTCGTCGAGGCCCGGCTGCAGCAGCACCCAGGTCGCGCCGGGCGCCGCCGCCGCCAGCGCGCCGAGCCAGGGCCCGGCCAGGGCCGGCGAGCTGACGCAGAGCCAGACCTCGTCCCACCGGCTGGCCGCCACCGCAGAGACATCGCTGAGCACGCCATAGCCATCGAGGCGCACCGGCGCGCGGTCGGGCCGCTCGTTCAGCGGGTAGACCACGACCCCGCCGGCCAGCGCCGCGGCGTACTGCGGGCGCACGAAAAAGCTGAGCTGGGCGCCGCCCCGCTGCAGCGCGCGGCCAAAGACCTGGCCGACCGCCCCCGCGCCGACGACGAGGACCCGATGGGGCTCAGCCTGTGACACTGACCCACCCCAGCTGCATGATGTACAAGTAGAACACCATGCGGGGGACGCGCAGCAGGGTCAGGGGGAACAGGTGGGCCCACGGCATGCCGACCGCCCCGCCGGCGATGCAGCTCACCGAGAAGGGCAGGGGGGTGAGCGCGCCGAGCACGATGGCCAGCCGCGCGTTGCGGGCCACGAGGTAGGCCGACTGCTTGCCCTTGCCCTCGAGCAGGCGGCGCACCCAGGCGATGCGCGCGCTGCTGCGGCCGAGCAGCCAGGCGAGGTTGCCGCCGAGCACGCTGGCGGCGCCAGTGACGAGGCTGGCCTCCCACAGGCCCTTTCCGCCGAGCAGGGCGAAGCCCATGAAGACATCGGGCGGGATCGGCGCCGGCACGCTGTCGAGGACCACGGTGGCCACAAAGAGCCCGGCGAGGCCCGTCGCGTTGACCCAGGCCTTGGCGAAGGCCTCGACCGGCCCCTGCACGAAGTAGCCCAGGCCGGCGAAGAGCGCGATGATCAACACCACGCCCACGATCAACTGACGCAGCAGCTTCTTGGCGTCGACCTCGCCCTCGGGCAGCGGGCCCGGCGGGGCGTCGGAGGCGGGCGGTGCGGACAGCGGGGACTCCTCAGGGGCGGCACCCCTCGTCGCGGCGGGCAGGCCCGTCAAGGTGGCCCAGACCGGGGACGCCGGGGCCGCGTGACATAGCGCCAGCGGCGCCGCGGCGCGAGGCGGTGACGTCAACGTGCCGCCAAAGCGTGCGCGGGCGCGTGCACGACCGCGTCGCGCAGCCGGAACTGTCCGATGCGCAGGCGCATCGAGTCGACCTGGCCGCGCATCGCGGTCGACGAGCAGGCCATCTGCCGGGCGCGCCGGGTGCTGCCCTGGATCGCGTCGTCGAGATCACCGAGCCCGCCGCGCACCACCTCGGTGCTGCGGCGCTGCTCGAGGCCCGCCGCGGCGATCTCTTCGACGAGGCCGCTGACCTGCTGGGCCGCCTCGACGATGTGGCCGAGCGCGGTCGAGGTCGCCTGGGCCGCGTGCACGCCGCGCTGGGCCCGGGCCACCGACTCGCGGATGACCTTGCCGATCTCTTTGGCCGCCGCCGCGCTGCTCGCCGCCAAGGACCGGACCTCGGCGGCCACCACCGCGAAGCCCCGGCCATGCTCGCCCGCGCGGGCGGCCTCGATCGCCGCGTTGAGCGCCAGCAGCCGCGTCTGGTGGGTGATCTCGTCGATGACCTGCACAAAGCCGCCGATGCGCTCGCTGTCGCGCACCACCTCGTGGATCGTGCCCAGCAGCTCGTTCATCTTCAGCGCGCCGTCCTCAGCGGTCTCGGCGGCCTGGCGGGTGCCCTCGCAGGCCTGCTCGGCGCGCACGGCGTTGTCGCGGGTCTGCTCGGTGATCGCGTCCATCGCGCCGCGGATCTGCCCGGCGACCCGCGACATCTCTTCCGACGAGGCGCGCAGGGCGCTGCTCGCGCCGTCCACCTCGGTGCTGGCCTCGTCGAGACCAGCGCAGGAGCCGTCAATCTCACCGAGCGCGTGGTTGAGGCCGTCGACCATGCGCCCCAGCGAGCGCAGCAGGCGGTCGTCGGGGGAGCGGGGCCGCAGCTCGAGGGCCAGATCGCCGCCGGCGATCTGCTCGGCGAGGCCGACGATCTCTTGATTGACCCGCAGCAGGGCGTTGATGGCGTCGACCAGGCGCAGGAAGTCGCCGGCGAAGGCGCCCTCGACCGGCGGCGGCTCTTGGCCCTGGGCGATCTGGTCCAGCACGTCGATCGCGACCTGCACCGGCCGGGCCACGGTGTCGACCACGAGGTTGGTGCCGCGGATCATCTCGGCCCACGCGCCGTCAAAGCCGTCGAGCTCGGCCCGGGCCGACAGGTCGCCCGCCGCGCAGGCCGCGGTCAGGCCGTCGAGGCGGGACCGGAAGCGCAGCACCATGTCGCCGATGCGGTGCACGTCCTGCTTCATCGCCTCGAGGTCGTCGGGCAGCGTCTCGGCCACCCGCACCTCGACCTCGCCCTTGGCGATGTGATCGAGCACGCGCTTGATCTGGGTGACCGCCGCCTGGCGGGCGGCGAGGCGCTCTTGCTCGATGACCTGATCGACGCCGCGGGCGATGAGCTCGCCGGTCTCGCCCATCGCCGCCACCCAGGCCGGGTCGGGCATCGTGTCGCCGCGGTCGAGCATGACGACCAGCGCGGGCGGGAAGCCGGCCGAGAGGAGGGGGACGAAGACGCCCGAGCACCAGCCCTGGGCGTGCAGCGCGGCGGACCAGGCGCCGGTTGTGCCGAGCACATTGGTGACCTGCACGGCCCCTTCGCTGATCGCCCGGCCGGTGATGTCGGCGTCGAGGGGCGCGGCGGGCACCGGCGGCGCGCCGTCCTCGCGCCCGACGGCCACGAGGGGACCGCCCGCCTGCTCGGCGCGGAGCACCAGCCAGGTGCGGTCGGCGTCGGCGCTGCGCAGGCCGTGGAGCAGGCAGGACCAGATCTCGGCCGGGCCGGCCAGCCCCGCGAAGGCGTCGCGCACGCGCTGGCCGAGCAGGGGCACCCGCCCGAGCGCCGCGCTGCGCTCTTTGTCGATCAGGCGCTCGGTCACCCGGGTCATCACGCGGACAATGGCGTGCAGCGTGTCCATCCGGCGGTCGGACACGTGGCCAGAGCTCGGGGCGTACCAGTCGAGGACCGCGATGCGCTCACCAAAGGCGGTGACCGGCAGCACGATCGCCGCGCGCACGCCGCCGCTGCGGGCCGCGTCGCGGCGGGTGTAGCCGGGCAGGGCCCAGAGGTCGCCGACGCTGCGGATCTCTCCGCTCTGCCAGCAGCGGCCAACGAGGCACTCGCCCGGCCGGTAGCGCGCCCGCTGGGTGGCCTCGCGGAAGGCGGCGCCCACGTCGCCAAAGCTGTGGCCCACCACCACGCGCTCGGCCCGCGGGTCCCAGCGCCACCAGCCGCCGAAGACCCAGCCATAGACCGAGTTGACGGTGTCGACCACGACGTTGAGGGCCTGCTCGACGGTGGACACGGCCTCGAGCGCGTCGCCGATGCGCCGGATGGCGGCCTGCTCGGCCTCGTACTCGGCGAGCTGCTCGCGGTCGCGCACCTGCAGCAGAAAGCGGGCGAGCGCCCCGCCCAGGCTGGCCAAAAAGACGCGCAGCTCAGCGTCGTCGTCGGGCTCTTCGCCGCAGGGGAACTCGAGCACGCCCTCGCAGCGGGCGTCGGTGGCCATCGGGACCAGCCAGCGGGGCCCGCCCGGCGCCTCGACCCGGCGCACCCGGCGGTCGTCGCGGGTCGCCTCGCGGGCCGCCGCGAGCCCGTCGCCGCCGGCGGGCTCTTCGGGAGGCACGCCGACCTCGCTGGCCGCGGCCAGGGCGCCGCCGCCCTCGGCGGGGGCCCAGCAGCGGCCCCAGGCCCAGCCGTAGGCCTCGGAGATGGCCTCGAGCGCGGTGAGGAGGAGCGTGTGGCCGCGGTCGACGCCATCGCAGGCGGTGACCAGCCCGACGGCGGCGCGCAGGCTGCGCGAGCGGCTGAGCGAGGGGTCTGCGGTCATGCGGCGGGTCTCGGTGGGCGTGGTAGATCGGAGCCGGACGGCGACGGCCCACCCCATCGGACCGCAGACCGCCCGGTTGAAGTCGAAGCGCGCGCCCGCGCCCGCGAGGTCCCGATGCCCAGCCCCGCCGCCCGTGCCCCCCGCCTCGCGCCCGCCGCCCTGCGCGGCCC
>JBJONS010000071.1:0-6010 GCA_046051725.1 Pseudomonadota bacterium
CATGAACGACGACTACTTCGTGCCGCTGCAGAAGATCGGCGCCGAGGTCAACGGCACGACCAACACCGACCGCACCAACTACTACGAGGGGGTGCCGTCCGAGCAGCTGCCGCTGGCGCTGAGGCTCGAGGCCGACCGCATGGGCTGGCTGCTGCCGGCGCTCACGCCCGAGAAGCTGCAGAACCAGAAAGACGTGGTGCGCAACGAGCGCCGCCAGCGCTACGAGAACCGGCCCTACGGCCAGGTCGGCGTGTGGCGCAACGAGGCCCTGTTCCCCGAGGGTCACCCCTACCGCGTGACCACCATCGGCAAGCACGAAGACATCGAGAACGCCAAGTTAGAGGACGTGCAGGCCTTCTTCAAGAAGTGGTACGTCCCCAACGGCGCGAGCCTGGCCATCGTCGGTGACTTCGACCCGGCCGAGGCCAAGGCGCTCGTGCAGAAGTACTTCGGCGACATCCCGCGGGGGGCAGACCCCACGCCGATCACCAGCGCGCCGGCCACACTGCCGGCCAGCAAGGTGCTGCACTACGAGAGCCGGGTGCCCCACCACCAGGTCAGCATCGCGTGGCTGAGCCCGCCGCTCTTCGCCGAGGGGGACGCCACACTCGACTTCGTCGCCTCGATGTTGACCGAGGGCGCCGACAGCCGGCTCTACCAAGAGCTCGTGCAGAAGAAGCAGATCGCCAAAGACGTGGTCGCGTACCAGGGCAGCGCCCGCCTCGCCTCGCAGTTCATCATCCAGGCCACCGCCGCGCCGGGCCACAGCACCGACGAGCTGGTGGCGGCCATCGACGCCGAGCTGGCCAAGCTCGCCGCCGCCCCGCCGCCGGCCGATGAGCTCGAGCTCATCCGCACCGGGTGGGAGGTCCGCTTCTACGGCAGCCTGCAGACCATCGCCGGCAAGTCGGGGCAGCTGAGCAGCTACAACAGCCTGCTCGGCGATCCGGGCGCGCTGGGCCGCGATCTGGCCCGCTACCAGGCCATCACGCCCGCCCATGTACAGACGATCGCCGGCACGGTCCTCTCCGGGCCGCGGGTCGCCCTGCACGTGCACCCGCTGGGCGAGGCGCCCGCGGGCTCCATCCTCGACAACACCGTCCAGGCGAGGCCTTAGACCATGCGCGCCCACCGCCCCCAGCCCTTGGCCCGCGCCCTGTCCGCGCTCCGCCACCTCGCCCGCCCGCTGCTGCTCGCCCCGCTCGCCCTTCTGCTCACGCTGCCGCTCGCGCGCAGCGCCGGCGCTGATGAGGCCGCCTGGCGCAGCAGCCCGCCGGCCCCCCTCGCGCCCCGCCCCTTCCAGCTGCCCGAGGCCGCCCGCGGGCAGCTCAGCAACGGGGTCGAGGTCTGGGTGGTCGAGAACCACGAGGTGCCCATCACCTTCGTGGCGCTCAACCTCAAGACCGGCGCGTGGGCCGACCCCGCCGACCGGCCGGGCCTCGCCTCGATGACCCTGGCGATGCTGACCGAGGGGGCGGCGGGCCAAGACAACGCCGCCTTCGCGCGGCGGATGAAGGCCATCGGCGGCGAGGCCTGGTCCGGCGCGGGCATCGACACGAGCCAGCTCGGCGTCAGCGCGCTGCGCCGCAACCTGCCCGCGGCCCTCGACGCGATGGCCGACATGGTGCTGCGCCCCGACTTCCCGGCCGAGGCCTGGGCGGTCCAGCAGAAGAGCAGCGTACAGAACGTCAAAGCCGCGCGCCAAGACCCCGGCGCCATCGCCGGCCGGGTGATGGGGGTGCAGCTCTACGGCCCGCAGTACGCCGGCCGGCTCAGCCAAGAGGCGGCCTACGAGGCGATGAGCCCCGCCGACCTCAAGGCCTTCTGGGCGAGCGAGGCCCGGCCCGACGAGGCGGTGATCCTGGTCGGCGGCGACACCACCCTGGCCGAGGTGCTGCCCCTGCTCGAGGCCCGCCTCGGCGCGTGGAAGGGCGCGGGTGCGGCGCCCGCCCGGCCCGCACCCCAGGCGGCCGCCCTGCCCAAGCACCCCAAGACCACCATCTTCTTGGCCGACCGTCCGGGCGCCACCCAGAGCACCGTGCGGGTGAGCCGCTTCGTCGGCGACCGCCTCGCGGCCGACGCCACGGCGCTTGAGCTGGCCAACGAGGCCCTGGGCGGCGCGTTCACCTCGCGCGTCAACATGAACCTGCGCGAGGCCAAGGGCTGGACCTACGGGGCCCGCAGCTCGATCGGCTACACCCAGCTGCCCGGCACCTGGTCGGCGGGGGGCAACTTCGTGCGGGACCACACCGCCGACGCCATCGCCGAGCTGCTGCGCGAGCTGCGCGAGGTGCGTGGGCCGCGGCCGCTGACCGCCGACGAGCTGGCCAACGCCAAGGGCGGGCTGCTGGGCGGCTGGCCCCTGCCCTTCGAGCAGCCCGGCCACCTGCTGGGCGAGCTGGCCAGCACGTGGCGGTACAGCCTGCCGGCCGACCACCTGCGCACCTGGCCCGAGCGCATGCGCGCGGTCACGCCCGAGGCGGCCAACGCCGCGGTGCAGCAGAACCTCGTCGATGAGGGTCTGGTCATCGTGGTGGTTGGCGACGCGACCGTCATCCGGCCGAGCCTCGACAAGCTCGGCCTGCCGATCGTGCCCGTGGACACCGACGGCGCGCCGCTGGCCGCCGCGGCTCCGGGCCGCTGAGCCCGCGCCGCCCCCCCCAATCACCGGGAGCTCCCATGGGGATCGAGAGCAAATTCATTTGGATGAACGGGGAGCTCGTCCCCTACGCGGACGCCCGCGTGCATGTGCTCAGCCACACGCTGCACTACGGGCTCGGGGTCTTTGAGGGCATCCGCTGCTACCGCCAAGATGGCGGCGGCGGCGGGGTCTTCAAGCTCGATGAGCACCTGCGCCGCCTGTTCGACTCGGCCAAAATGTGCCGGTTCAAGATCCCGTTCAGCCCCGAACAGCTGCGGGCGGCCTGCCTCGAGACGCTGCGGGCGAACGACTTCGACGCCGCCTACATCCGCCCCCTGGTCTTTTTGGGCGACGGGGCGATGGGCCTCGGCGCCCGGACGAACCAGGTGCACGTGGCCATCGCCACGTGGGATTGGGGGACCTACCTGGGCGACGCCGGGATGCAGGACGGCATCCGGGTGGCCTTCTCGAGCTTCACCCGCCACCACCCCAACGCGAACCTGCAGCGGGCCAAGATCATCGGCCACTACGTCAATTCCATCCTCGCCCGCTACGAGGCGAACGACAATGGGTACGACGAGGCCATCATGCTCGACCAGCACGGCTACGTCGCCGAGGGCACGGGCGAGAACCTCTTCGTCGTGCGCGACGGGGTGATCAAGACCCCGCCGGTGGTCAACATCCTCGCCGGCATCACCCGCCGCACCGCGATGGAGATCTTGGAGCACGAGGGCCACCAGATCCAAGAGATCGCCTTTGGCCGCGACGCGCTCTACGTGGCCGACGAGATCTTCCTGACCGGCACCGCCGCAGAGGTCACGCCGGTGCGCGAGGTCGACCGCCGCGAGGTCGGCCCGCCGGGCCCGTTGACCCGCCTCGTGCAGCAGACCTATATGGACGGCGTGCGCGGGCGGATCGACTGGATGAAGCACATGATCACCTCGTACTGAGCGCAGGCGCGGCGCCCGCTGGGCCGCGCCCCCAGGAGGCGGAGATGGAGCCCCTCATCGCCGCCGCCTTCGCCTGGACGGTCACGGTCGACCCGCTGACCGCAGCGCTTGGCTTCGCGCACGTGCAGGTCGAGCGCCGCCTCGCGCCCCGGGTCTCGCTCTACGCGGGGCCCAGCCTGCGCCTCTACGATGGCCTGTTGGCCGACGTGAACGGCCCCTACCGCGGGGCGGGCCTTGAGCTCGGGGTGCGCGGCTTCCTGCGGCCGACCGCGCCCGAGGGGGCGTGGATCATGCTGCGGGGCGTCGGCGCGCGCACCTGGACGGTGGCCCCCGCCGCAGAAGCGCAGGGCGTCGGCGGCTACAGCAGCCTGCTGGTGGGTGGGACCTGGATCGGCGAGCGGGGCCTGACCCTCAGCGGCGGGCTGGGCGGCTCGCTGTTCGCCTATGGGATCGGCGGCTACGGGCCGCAGGGGCCGGCTGTGGCGGCGCACAGCAACCTAGGGTGGGCGTTTTAGGGACGCCGGGGACCTGGCGGGGCGCGTCGGCCGCGCGGGGGCGCCGGCGCGCAGCAGACGATGAGCGGGCCCCTTCGGGGGTGCGCTCGGCCCCACAGCGGACAGAGGGGCGCCCCGCCCGCCGCTGGCGGTCGGCGGCCCTCCGCCGGGCTCGGGCTGCCGCCCTCGACCGCGCCCAGCGCGACCGGCGCTCCGCGCCGCCCTCTGGCCGGCCTGGCGCGCGCGAGGCGGCTGCTCGACGCCCAGGGCGCCGCGACCCCCAGGACGGAGCGATTGGACGCTCCTCGCCCCCAGGGGCGCGCCGCAGCGCCGGTCCACACCGCCATCCGATAGCTTCGTCCTCCGGAGGGGCTCGTGTCGACAAGCGAAAGAGCAGCGCTGAGCTTCGGGGGCACGGGCACCGCGCTGCGGGCCTGCACCCGGGTGGGCAATGACGGGGCCTTCGAGGCCACCACGTGGGTGACCTTGATCTACCTGCCGATCTGGCCCCTGCGCCGCGGGCGGTATCGCCTGCTCGACCACGGCTGGCGCTTCCCGGCGCGGCGAACGCTGTGGGTGCACGAGCTCGAGCTTCTGCCGATCAGCCGCGTCGAGGTGGCGCGCACCTACGCCTGGGGGTGGCTGGGCGTTCCGGTGGGGCTCTGGGGCCCCACCTCGCTGCTCTCGCTGCCGGGGATCGTGCTCGGGCTGCCCGAGGCCGCAGCCGTCGGTGCTGCGCTGTCCTCGCTGTGGGTGATCCCCTTTGGGCTCGGCGCGCTGCTCTGGGCCCAGGGGCAGCCCTGGCCGGCGCGGCTCCCGTCGGCGCGTGCGCCAGCGCTCCTGCTGGCCCTGCAGCAGACGGGGCGCCGGATCTGGGCGGCGGTGGGGCTGGTGGCGGCGCTGCTCAGCGGGACCTACGCCCTGCTGGTCGCCGGGGTCGAGCTCCACGGCGGGGCAGGCGCCGTGCCGGCGTTGCTCGCGGCCCTGCAGAGCGCGGCCTTCATCGGCGCGCTGGCCGCGCTGGTGGGGATCGGGCTTTGGCTGCGGCGTGCGTGGAGTGTCGCTCAACGCGATTTCGCGCAGGAGCAGATGGGCGCCCAGGCTGATCCACCCCCAGGGCGGCCAAACTGATCCACTGCTCCGAGCATCCCGCACCACCGCCACGGCCTCTCCAGCCGTCGCCCCCTTCGGGCTCCGGGCGGCCCACTTCGTCCATCGCGCACAACCTCCGGGCTCGCCCACGCGCGCGTCCACCCCTACGCACATCCGCACCCGGTCGGCCGCAAGCCCCTTCTGCCGGCCAGCGCCACCCGGGCTTCAGCACAACGACAGCACCAGGCCGACGAATACAACCTGTCGCACATCAACCTCGACGCACACCGACAGGCGTTCGGCCGCAGCCCCATCGGCCGGCCATGAGCGCCTGGGCTTCATCACAGCGGCGGCACCAGGCCGGCGAAATACACCTCCTGCACGTCAACTTCGGCCCGGGTGGCGTCCGGAAACACTCGCGGCCGACCCCATGCACGCCATGCTCACCAACCGCAAACCTATGCTATCAAAGATCCGCTCGCGGAAGGGCCGCCGACCCGCACTCCAACGCCAAAGACGGATCGACCCACGACCGCGACAACAACGTCAATCAGACCATCTTCAGCATGCCCATCACTTTGAACCACCAGCGGACTACCTAAGGGCCATGCCGCCTATCGCCGCGCCCCGGCACCACCTACCCGGAGAGCACAATCCAACGCTCAATGAGCCTAACGTCCAGCATTCAGCCGCGGCCGAAGGCCGTCGGCTACAATGCATCGTTAGGCGCTCGCCACCGACTTTGACGTTGTTGATCGCCCCGGCAGAACGCGAGTCCGTCGACAGTCGATCCGCCGCACAGGCCGCGCGACCAACGCGAGCACACAGGCCGG
>JBJONS010000072.1:0-3102 GCA_046051725.1 Pseudomonadota bacterium
CAGCCGCGGCTGCCTGCGGGCGCGCGCCGCGCGGGGCCCCGCGCTGTGGCTGGGCCCCGCGCCGGCCCGCGCCACCGGGGGTGGACCGACGCGCGCGGGGAGGGCCCTGCGGCGTGCCCGGGGGCGCCGTTGAAAACGACCGCGCCCTGCGCGCGGGAGCGGGCAGGGCGCAGGGGGGACGATGGCGGGCCGCCGTCGCCCGCTCAGTCGATCATGTACCGGAAGCCGACCAGCGCCTCGCCGCCCGACTTCAGGGTCTTGCGGAAGCGGGCGTTGTAGTTCAGCGAACCGACGAGCTGGTAGCGCTCGTTGATCGTGTAGGTCGCGCCAAAGCCCGGCTGGAAGATGGCGAACTCGGTGTTGTCGGTGGTGATGAAGCCGGCGCCCATCATCGTGGTGGCGACGAGCTGGAACTTGCTCGGGTCGCCCCAGATCTTCCACTGGAGGCCGACGGTCGCCGAGCCCGTGCGCTTGGTGTCGAGCGCCTCGTAGTCGGGGTGGCTGACCGGCAGGTACTCTTCGGCGACCGAGCTGGTGTCGGGGGTGCTGACCGGCTTGTCGAAGACACCGAAGGCGCGGATGACGCCCTGGATGTTGTCGTCGCGGTCGCCCAGCAGGACCTCGAAGCCGGTGCTGTGCGCGCCCTTGATCTGGGCGTCGCGGCCTTGGACGCCGTCGTCTTGGTAGTAGTACGCGATGTCCTGGCGGGCGCCGGCGGCGCCGAACACGCCCAGACCACCCGCGTGCGCGTCAGCGGAGAGCAGGGCGACGCTGGCCAGGGACGCGGTCACACCGAGGGGGAGCGAGAGGTAGCTGCGCATCAAAGTTCCAAGGGCGGCGGTGAGGGCCGCGCGCGCGAAGGAGCGCGGGGGAGGATCGCGTCGGCGCGGAGGTGAAGCCGCGGCGAGGGCGGGCAAAAGTGAGGGGGCGGACCCACCAGGTGCTTCTGTCTACCACGCCGCGGGCCCTCATGGCGAGGGGGCGCGCGGGATCCGCGGTGCTCGGATGAGCGGAGCGGACGTCGCACTGGGCTTAGCCCGCCACGGGCGGCGCGGCCGAGTCGGCGGCGCTGGTGTCGGCGCCGCCGCTGTCCGGCGCGCCGGTGTCGGGCGCGCCCGTGTCGGCGGGCGTAGACGCGCCGGGGAGCACCGTGAAGCGCAGCCCGGCGCTGCTGCCATGCCCGTTGATGAGCTGCACCGCGTGCACGCCCGCGGGCAGCTCGGGCACCACGAAGGTGATCGCCTCGACGCACTCGAGGGCGCAAAGGGCGTCGCAGTCGTCACAGTCGTCGCAGGCGTTGCAGTCGGACTGGGCGCGGCACAGGTCGCAGCTGTCGCAGCCCTCGCGCTCGAGATCCGTGATCACCGCCGAGACGCCGCCGACGAGCACCGTGGTGTCCCAGGACCGGGTGAGCGGGCCGGCCGACACCTTCACCGCAGCGCCTGGCGCGCCCTCGGCGGGCACGAACTCCGCCGCCGAGACGTCGCAGCGGTCGGCCAGGTAGGTCGTGGTGGTCGCGCAGGCGGGCGCGCAGACGAGCGCCAGGACGAGCCGAAGGGAGGGGAGGGGACGGCGGAGGGACATGGGGGCCTGGTGCCAGAGCGGCGCAGGAGGGCTCAAAAGTCGGTGGTCAGCAGCTCTTCGGCGGTGGTCTGGCCGACCTCGGCGCCGCTGTCGGCGGGCGCGGTCCCCGGGAGCATCGGGATCGACCGGCCCCCCGCGGCGACCCGCCCGGTGCGCTCGTCGACCGGCACCATCTCGACGCCGGGGATGGGCTTGAAGCTGAGGTTGCGCGACTTTGGCGCGGCCTCTTTCATGAACTCCATCCAGATGGGCAGCGAGGTGTGGCCGCCGGTGAAGGACTGGCCGATCTTGCGGGGCTGGTCGTAGCCGACCCAGGCCGCGGCGATGATGGACGGGTCGTAGCCGACAAACCAGGTGTCGTGCTCGTCGTTGGTCGTGCCCGTCTTGCCGGCCACCTGGATCCCCAGCTTGTTGCTGGCGGACGCCGTGCCGCCGGTCGCGACCTCGCGGAGCAAGAAGTGGCCGATGCCGGCCACGCCGGGCGGCAGCACCTCGGGGAAGCCGTCAGCGGGGGGCGCCCACTCTTCGATCACCGTGTTGTCGCGGTCGACGACCTTGTTGATCCAGTGCGGCTCGACGAGCTTCCCGTAGGTCGCAAAGGCGCTGTAGGCGCGGGCGAGCTCGACCATGGTCAGGCTGCTCGAGCCGAGGCCCATCGACAGGTCGCAGGACCGGCACCAGACCTGGCCGTTGGCGTCGCGCCGCGCGTCCACGCAGGGGTCGGTGCTGGGGATCTGCTCGGCCTTGAGCCAGTCGCAGACCCGCAGGTTGACGTCGCAGGAGTGGCACCACTGCTCGCCGTCGATGGTCTGCGGATCGTCGAGGCACTGCATCTCTTCACCGACGGGCAGGCTGCTCCCGTCGATGCGGATGGACTGGCGACCGGCCTTGACCAGCGGGCACGAGGTCGGGTCGCAGTGCTCGCACCACTCCATGTCGGCGACCGGCGAGGGGCTGGTCTTGCCCTTGCACGCGGTGCCCTGGCGTTGATGGGTGCGGGTGCAGGCCGGCTCGTCGTAGCCGATCCGCAGCTGGGGACCGGCCATGTGGAAGACCGGTTCGAGGCCGACCTGGTCGAGCACGCGCACCGTGCAGGTGTTGCGCGACATCTGCAGCGCGCGCCGCAGCGTGATGTTCCCGAGGTAGTCCTCGCCGTAGTTTCCGGGCTTCCACAGGCCGCCGATGGTGGCGAACGCGGTGGGGGCGTCCTGGACCAGCGTGCCTGCCGTGATCTTGCGCGTGGCGATGGCCGCCGCGTAGACGATGGGCTTGAAGGTCGAGCCCACTTGGCGGCGGGCCTGGGTGACCCGGTTGAACTCGGACTCGGCGAAGTCGACGCCGCCCACCATCGCGAGGACCGCGCCGTCCTCTTGGCGGTACGCGAAGAAGGCGCCCTCCAGCTCAGCGCTCTGGTAGAGCCGGGCGGCGGCGCGGCTCGGCTTCGCCGCGCCGTAGCCTTTGAGGTTGTCGAACGCGGTGGAGTCGAGCCCGGCGACCACCACCTCGACGACGTCCCCA
>JBJONS010000073.1:0-6083 GCA_046051725.1 Pseudomonadota bacterium
GCCGAAGCCCGACGTGCAGACGCTGACCCTCGGCGACGGCACGAACTGGGCCGACGCGAGCACTGGGCAGAAGGCCCAGCTCAGCCTGGGCTGGATGCTCGCCCAGGTGCTCACGCTGCGCAGTCAGCTGCCCGCCCAGGTGCTCATTCTGGACGACACCTCGACCGCTTTTGACCAGGGCAACCTCTCGCGCCAGGTGACCTGGCTGCGCCAGCTCGCCTACAACGACGACCCTGAGCAGCGCTGGCAGATCTTCCTCGCGTCGCACCACGATGAGCTGACCAGTCGGCTCGCCGAGCTCCTACGACCCCCTGGTGACCGTACCCTCCGGGTCATCGACTTCACAGGTTGGCGCCCCGGCTACGGCCCTGAGTTCAACGCCTACGACTTCACTGGGGTCGCCCCATCCACCGACCCACAGCGCAGCCACTCATCGACACCTTCGTCGGCAGAGGAGGAAGCGCGCGCCCTGGAGGCCCGCCTGCAGCAGCTCTGGACGCGGCCTGCCACTGGAGCCAACCGATGAGCCCCCGCCGCCCCGCCGAGCTCTGGACCATCCCCCTTCGGCTGCTGACTCCGGCCTTCATCGGCGGCGCCGCCCCCAACGCGCGCGCGGATCTGCGCCCCGCGGGCATCCGCGGCGCCTTGCGCGCCTGGTACCGCCTGCTGGTCGGCCCTGAGGTGGCCGCGGGCCTCGCCGAGGCCCACCCGCGCCTTCGCGAGTCCCGCCTCTTCGGCGGCGTTGGCAAGGGTGAGGGCCAGGGCCTCGTGAGCCTTAGCCTCGAGGGCCCGCCGCTCGCTGGCGACATGCCCTGGAGCAACCGCAAGCTCCGCGGCCCCAGCCCGGGCCTCGCCTACCTCGGCTTTGCCCTCGACATGAACCCGAATGACCGGCGCGCCCTGCGGCCGGGCAGCC
Organism: Pseudomonadota bacterium; assembly: GCA_046051725.1. Classification (GTDB taxonomy): domain Bacteria; phylum Myxococcota_A; class UBA796; order UBA796; family UBA2385; genus JAEUKK01. Next base: position 917 of record JBJONS010000073.1, read on the forward strand.
GCTTCGCCCTTCGGTTCAGCTTCACCCGTGGGATCAGCGAGGATGACGCCGCGCTGATGCTGCACACCCTCGGCCTGTGGCTGGCGCTCGGCGGGCTCGGCACGCGGTCGCGACGGGGCTTCGGCAGCCTCTGGCTCGACGGGCCGCCGACCTTCACCGATCTCGCGGGCCGGCCGCTGCAGGACCCTGAGCGGGCAAGGGCGCTGGCGCTGCCGGTCGCGCCCTCGGGATCGGCCGCGGGCGTGGCGATCCAGGCCCTGCTCACGAGCGCCGCGGGCCTGCGCTCGCGCCTGGGCCTCGGCCTGCCGCTCGATACGCCAACGCACCACAAGGCCGCGGGGCCCTCCTACCACCTCCGCTTGAGCGGCCCCGCCGACCCGCGCCGCAGCCGCGCCCGGCTTTGGCTCGGGCCAGGCGGCCAGGGCTGGGGGAAGGCGCAAGATGCGCTCAACGAGCTGGGGCAGAGCCTGCAGCTCAAGCGCCGCGAGCTCGGCGTGGACGGAGTGGGAGGCAGCGCGCTGCGCCTGCTGTCTGAGCGCCGGCTGCTGCCGCGCGCGCCGCGACGGGTGGCCTTCGGCGCGCCGCTCACGCTGCGGCCGCTGGGGCCCCGCTCTGACGTGAAGCTCGGTACCTTCAACCTGCTGCCCGTGCGCGAGGGCCGGGCGCAGGGCGAGTTCGAGGTGGCCGGCCGGGCGCCCTCGCCCTTGCTCATCTCGGTTGTGCCGGCGGGCCAGGGCTTCGGGCTGGCCGTGACCCTGCTGTCCGGCCCCTGGCCCGGCCGCGACCTGCCCATTGTCGCGACCGAGGGCGGCGGAAACCGTGGAGCCCGGATCAGCCGCGGCTACATGCCGCTCGACCCCGAAAGCAAGCTGCCCGCTGACTTCATCGGGGCACTGACCCGCGCCGAGGACTTGTGGCCATGAGCACGCCCGACTTTGAACGAGCCCGCGTCGAGGCGCTCATCGCCCGGGCGCTCCAGCTGATGAGCGGTCCGCTGCGGGGCCTTGCCGCGCAGCACCCGGAATATGAGCCCTGGCACCTCCGCAGCCTCCTATTCGGCGCGGTGCGGCAGCTGCTGGGGCCGCCGGCGTTGGACGTGGTCTCCCCCTGGTTTGGCCCGGTTAGCGCTGAGCGCCTGCCCGCAGTGGCGTCGGCCATCGGCGCATTGGGGCCTGCGGGCCTCCTCGCCGACGGCGCTGACCGCAGCGCCTTCCCTGTCGTCAACCCTGGGGTCTGGTCTTCAGAGCCAACGATCACGCACCCCATGCAGCCCAACGCGAGGCTGAAGCTGCGGGGTACGAAGCGAACTGACCCGGCGCAGGCGATGTCCGCCGCGCTGCGCCAGCTTGATCGGCTCACCCGGCCCGGCCCGGGCGGCGAGGTCGAGCGGCTCGAGCGGCTCTGCCTCGCCCTCTGGCGCAACCAACGCGAGCTCTGCGCCAAGGTGGGCGGCCCCTTCGGCGAGCACCTGCCCGCCGACCCCCAGCTGCCCGATCACGCCGCTTGGTCCACCTCGCGCATCGCTGCCGCGGTGGCCGGCGTCGGCCATCGTGGCGACGAGGGCGAGCCGGTGTTGGCCCGGGTCACCGTGCACGGAGTCCAGCCCTACATCGCCGAGTCGAGGAAGGCCCGCGACCTGTGGACCGCCTGTATGGTCTTCGGTGAGCTGACCTGGGCGGCGATGGGCCCCATCATCGAGGCTTGTGGGCCCGAGGCCATCCTCTACCCCGACCTGCGCGGCAACGCGCTGATGGACCAGCTGCTGCTGACCAGAGAGGGCGAGGAGTGGCCCGCCGCCCTGCTGCCCGACGGGGTGCGCGCCAGCGGCGCCGGCACCCGGGCTGTGCCCGTGCCGAACACCTTCGCGGCGCTCTTGCCCGCGGTCGTGCCCACCCGCGCTGGCCCGGTCACCGCGGCCGAGCTGCTCGAGCGCTGCGCCACAGCCGCCGCCGACCGCTGGGCAAAGATGGCCGACAACGCCGCGCTGCCGGTGCTCAAGGGCCGACTTGGCGATGGCGCGTGGCAGCAGATCTACGCGCGCTCCACCAAGCAGGCGCCGGCGGTGAGCTGGACTGCGCTCCCCTGGGAGCACGCGCTCAAGGGCCTCGGTGAGCGCCCCGACGACCTGCAGGCCCTGCCGGGCTGGCGCGAGGGCCTCACCCCCGCAACCCGGCCCCTGCACGAGCAACGTGACGCGCCGCTCCGGGCCCTGGCGAAGCCCGAGGCCTGGCGCGCCCACGACGCGTTGTTCTTCGCCGCGTGGGGCGCCGACCCCTCCGCGCTCTGCGCCGAGCGCGGGTTTGACTACCCGCTGCAGCACGCCCGCCTGCTCGCACTGCACGAGGCCACCGGTCGCGCCCGTTGGGCGCCGCCTGCGCCGCCGGAGCCCGGCGAGAAGTGCACGATGACCGGCCGCCATGAGGCATTGCACAACGGGGCGAACGGCCCTGGGCTGAGCGCGGCCCGTCAGGCGGCCCAACGGCTCTGGGCAGAGCACGGCAAAGACGACGATGGCACGGTGAGCGAGCGGCTCGGCGGCCCCGCGGCGATGAAGCGGGCGCTCGCCGACTCTGGCCACCGTGACGGGCTGTCGCAGCGGTGGCAGGGGGTCGGCAACCCGCAGGGGCAGGCCGACGGCGCGCCCTTCGCCTCCACCGCCGGCGTCGCGGCCACGCCCTGGCTTCGCGCGCTCTGGGAGCTGGTCGAGTCGATGCGGTTGCCGCCGTACGCGCTCCCCGCCGATGTGGTAGCCGTGGGGCGTGGTCCGGACCTCGAGGGGCGGATCTCGCGCCTGACGACGACGGCCAGCGATCTTTTCAAGGACGAGCTCTCTGCAAGCATCCACCCTTGGGCGCTGCACGCGCTGTCCAAGGGCGGCGGCGACCCGGCCTTGCGGTCGCTGGTCGGCATTGAGGCGCAGCGGTGGTCGGTCGAGGCCCAGTCCGCGCTTGCCGACCAAACGGCGGGCGACGATCGCAGCCTGCGCATCCGCGACTACATCAACAACGACCTCTGCCCGTTCTTCGCCGAGCTGCGCGCCTGGGCTGGGGCCCTTGGCCCAGCGGCGAATTCCAAGGCTGGCCGCTCTGCTCTCGCCGCGTCGATAGCTCTCGCTGCCGCGGGGCCAAGCACCCAAGTTGCGGTGCTCGCCATGGACGGCGACGGCATCAGCGCGCTCGTCGGCGGTGAGCCCGGGGCCTTGCGCGCACGCTGGCGCGACACCCTGCACCCTGACGTCGTGCAGGCCATCGAGGGCGACCCCCATCCCTCGCAAGCGACCACCGCGGCCCGCGGCCTGCTCGACCAGGGTCGGGCGATGTCGCCCGCCCTGCACGGCACCCTCACCCGCGCACTCGCCGACCTCACCGACCGTATCGCCCCCTGGGTCATCGAGGTCGAGTTCAACGGCCGTCTGATCTACGCTGGCGGAGACGACCTGCTCGCGATGCTACCGGCCGCCGAGGCCCTGCCCGCCGCGGCGCGCATCCAGCAGCTGTTCAGCGCGGCTTGGCTGATCGACACGAAGCCCTCGGCCTCGGCCTGGGACCGGCGGCAACAGATCACCCCCAGCGAGGCCCGCCAGCGCTTCGCGGTGCTGGACCACGCGCGGCTCGGCGGCGAGCCGCTCGTCCTGCACGGCCAGCAGGTGCCCGTCGAGGACCACTGCTGCCCGCAGTCACCGGGCGCTGGTGAAGACTCGGGGTCGCTGCTGCTCACCCTTGAGATGCAGGTGCTTCCCATGATGGGCCGGGCGAATAGCCTCTCGGCGGGGATCGCCTACGGCCACTTCAAAGAGCCGCTGCGCGAGCTGATCGCCGTGGCTCGCGACAACCTCGAGCTTGGGGCCAAGGGGGCGACCAAGCGCAGGGCCAAGCTCGCGGTCGACCACCCCGGCCTTGGGACGATGGGCCACCTCGGCGTCAGCCGGCTGACGGGCGGCGACAAGGCCACCGCTGTGCTGCCCTGGGGCACCGCGAGCGGCAGCCCAGCCCTCGCCTCGGCACCTGAGGTCGCCCAACGCCTCGGCGAGCTGCAGCAGGGCATCGCTGAGGGAACGGTCGCGTCACGGCTGCCCTACGTGCTGCGTACCCGCCTGCGGCTGATCCTCGCGGCGACCGATGGCCCCCACGCGCGGGTCGAGCTCATCGAGGGCGCCCTGCAAGCCGAGGGACTCAGCGGGCCGCTTCTTGGCGCCGCCCGCTGGCTCATCTGTCAGGCCGACCGGGCAGCACACCCTGAAGCAACCGACCTCGCCGGGCGCTCCAGCCGGAGCGGCGGCGATACCAAGGTCGAAGACCAGCCGGTGGAAGAGCTCGACGCAGCGGTCGACGCGCTGCTGGCGCCCCTGCTCATCGCCCGGCACCTCGCCGGCGCCGGAGGTGCTGCGTGAGCGCGACCGCCCCCGTTGATCTCTTCGCGCAGCCCCTCGACACGGTCTGGCTGCGCGACGGCAAGCCGTTCACCGCGGGTGAGGCCAGCGCAGACCCCGGCTCCTTCCCGCCCTCGCCGTGGACTTGGCAGGGCATGATCCGCACGCGCATGTTGGTGGGCGCGTACGGCGACGGGCTGCGGCGGGTGCCGCAGCCCCAAGTCGAGCAGGACATCGGCGCGCCCGACCGCCTCCCCGCGGGCTGGCGCATCTGGGGGCCGCTGCCCGCAGAGCGCCGCGGCGCGGCCAACGACGGTCAGGGCCCCGTCCAGCTTATGCCGTGGGTGCCGACGCCGAGCTTCCTGGCCCTCAAGCCGGTGAAGAGGAGTGGCGGGACCGACGATTGGCGCCTGGAGAGCCGCTCCCGCAGCCTCATGCCCTACGCCGGGGGCGCGCGGTCGAGCTCCCTGGCTCACCACGCGGGCGGGCACCTCGAGCTGATGGGGCACCTCGGGGGCGCGAAAGGCGCCGCCAGTGGCTGGATCAGCGCCCAGAACCTCATGCACGCGCTGCTCGGCCAAGGGCGCTGGGAGCCCGCCGGCGCCAGCAATGGCGAAAAGCGAGCGCAAGGCGGCGCTGACCTACCTCCCTTCCTCTGCGAGGAGCGGCGCCCCGGGCTGACCGTCGACGCCGGGGGTCGCGCTGCCGACGGCGGGCTCTTCTTCGCCACCCATCACCGCTTCCAAGATGGGGCGGGCTTATGGGGGGCGGTCGAAGGCGCGCCACACCGGCTCTCGC
>JBJONS010000074.1:0-3397 GCA_046051725.1 Pseudomonadota bacterium
GGTCGGGTAGAGGCCCGACATCATCGAGCTGTGCGCCGGCGTCGTGAGCGGGATCACCGAGTAGGCGCGGGAGAAGAGCAAGCCCTCGCGCGCGAAGCCGTCGATGGTCGGGGTCTCGGCGAGGGTGTGCCCATAGGCGCCGATGTGGTCGGCGCGCGTCGTGTCGAGCGTCAGCAGCACCAGGCTCGGACGGGGGCCCGCCGGCGGCGCGGGCGCGGCGGGGGCCTCAGGCGCGGGCGCCGGAGCCGGGGGGGCCGCCGGGTCGGAGCAGGCGGCGAGGGCGAGGACCAGAGACGCGAAGGTCATGATCATTGCGGAGACCTGGAGCGATCGTTAGCACCACGCCCCTGGGGCGGCGCTGCGCCGACGGGGAGGAGGCGAGATGCGGGCGGGTGTGTGGGCGCCGCGGGGGCGCAGAGCCGCCGCATACCTCTGCTTTGCGCTCGCCGTCACCCTCGGCGGGGCGGCGCGCGGCCGGCCCCAACCGGCCCTGCAGCGCCAGCTGCAGCTGGGCCAGTACCGGCTGGTGCACCGGGCCGTGCTGCCGATGCTGACCGCGTCGCCCGATGATCCCGATCTGATGGCCATGCTCGGCGCGGCGCTCGCCAAGGCGGGCTGCGCGGGCGACGCCGAGGCCGCGTTTCGGCTGGCCGAGGGCTCCCCGTGGGCCGAGGCCGAGGCGCTGCCGCTGCGCGCCGACGCGCTGCGGACCCTCGGCGCGGTGGCGGAGGCCGGGGCGCTCCGCCGGGCGGCGCTGCTGGACGGCGACCACCACGCCGGCTGGGAGGCCCAGGTCTGGATGGAGATCGCTGAGGATCACATCGAGCAGGGTGATCTCGTCGAGGCCGAAGCGATGATGCAGCAGGCCATCGCCTGGTACCCGGCCGCGGCGCTGCCCTGGGCCGGCCTCGCCCGGGTGGCCCAGCTGCGCGGCGATCCCGAGGCGCGGGACGAGGCGATGTGGATGGCCGAGCGCCTCGCCGACCGGCCGCTCGGCCTGCTCGACCTGGTGCGGGCGGCGGTGCTCGCCGAGGAGGGGGCCCATGAGGCCGCGGACGCGCTGCTGCGGGCCCAGCCCACCGCCCGCGGAAACGACGTGCGCCTCTGGGCCCTGCGCGCCCAGATCGCCCGCCAGCGCGGCGCTCCCGACGAGGCGCTGCGGCTGCTCCACGAGGAGCGCTTCAACTGGAGCGAGGAGCCCCTGCTGACCGAAGAGCGGGTCCGGGCGCTGTGGGCGCTCGACCAACACGACGACGCAGAGGCTGTCCTGGCGCAGGCGCGCCGTCGACTGCCCGGCAGCGGCCGCCTCGCCGACCTCGCGGTCGAGGCCGAGCTGCGGGCGCTGCTGCGCGCGGGCCGGCCCGATGCAGCCGCGGCGCGCTGGGCCGCCGCCGTCGCTGAGGCGCCCCGCAGCGCCCGGCGCGCCGCCCTCGGGCGGTGGGCGTCGGTCCCCGGCCCAGCCAAGCCCGCGCCCTGAACGCCGGTCCAGCGCCGCGCGGGCGGCCCGCTGCGGTCCGGGGGCCCGGCTCAGGTCATCGGACCAAAGTGGGCCTCGATCCTGTCGGCGAGGCCACGTACGGCGCGCTGCAGCTCGGGCATGCGCCACCACGCCAGCATCACGAGGCCGATGAAGACCGCGCAGAACAGCAGCAGGTGGTCGATCTTGCCCTCGCCGCGGCGGCGGGCGGGCTGAGGCTGGGGCATCGCGGCCTCCGGGGTGTCGACCGGCGGGCCTCGGGCCACAGGGACCCGATGGCCGCGCGCGGGCAGGTGCTCAGAGGTCGAAGCGGACGCCCTGGGCCAGCGGCAGCGCGCTGCTGCCGTTCAGGGTGCAGGTCTGGCGCCGCATGTACGCCTTCCACGAGTCGCTGCCGGCCTCGCGGCCGCCGCCGGTGTCCTTCTCGCCGCCAAAGGCGCCGCCGATCTCGGCGCCGCTCGTGCCGATGTTCACGTTGGCGATGCCGCAGTCGCTGCCCTCGGCGCCGAGGAAGCGCTCGACCTTGCGGAAGCTGTCGGTGAAGATCGAGCTCGACAGGCCCTGCGGCACGTCGTTCTGCCAGGCGATGGCGTCGGTGAGCTCGGTGTAGGTGCTCACGTACAGGATCGGCGCGAAGGTCTCGTGCTGGCAGATGGGCAGGTCGTGCGGGGCGGCGATGATGGTCGGCTCGACGTAGTGGCCGGCCCGGTCGAGGCGCTTGCCGCCGACCAGCAGGCTGCCGCCCTGCTGCACGGCCGTGCTGACCGCCCGCTCGTAGTCCTGCACCGCGCCCTCATCGATCAGCGGGCCCATGAGCGTGCTGCTGTCGAGCGGGTCGCCGATGCGGACGTGCCGGTAGGCGGCCACGAGGCGCTGGGTGAAGCCGTCGGCGATGTCGGCGTGCAGGAACAGCCGGCGGGTGGTCGTGCAGCGCTGGCCGGCGGTGCCGACCGCGCCGAAGAGGATGCCGCGCAGCGCGAGGTCGAGATCGGCGTCCTTGTCGACGATGATGGCGTTGTTGCCGCCCAGCTCGAGCAGGCTGCGGCCCAGGCGGCCGGCGACGACCTGGCCGACGTGGCGGCCCATGCGGGTCGAGCCGGTCGCGCTGATCAAGGGCACCCGCTTGTCGTGGATGAGCGCCTCGCCCACCTCGGCGTCGGCGCCGACGATCAGGCCGAGCACGCCGCCAAAGCCGTGGCGCTCGAGCACCGCGGCGCAGATCGTGTGGGTCGCGATCGCGGTCAAGGGGGCCTTGATCGAGGGCTTCCAGATGACGGTGTCGCCGCAGGCGAGCGCGACGAGCGCGTTCCAGGCCCACACCGCGTTGGGGAAGTTGAAGGCGGTGATCACGCCGACCACGCCCAGCGGGTGCCACTGCTCAAACATGCGGTGCTGGGCCCGCTCGGAGTGCATCGACAGGCCGTAGAGCTGGCGCGAGAAGCCGACGGCCAGGTCGGCCATGTCGATGCTCTCTTGCACCTCGCCGAGGCCCTCGGACAGGATCTTGCCGACCTCGAGGCTGACCAGGGCGCCCAGGTCGGCCTTGTGCTGGCGCAGCGCGTCGCCGAGCTCGCGGATGATCTCGCCGCGCTTGGGGGCCGGCAGCACCCGCCAGCGGAGGAAGGCGGCCTGCGCGGCGGCCACGACCTGCTCGTACTCCGCGACGCCGGCGAGCTGGACGCTGGCCAGCGGGGCGCCGGTGGCCGGGTTGTGCGAGGCGACGACGGGGCCGCCGACCGGCAGCGGGCCCGAGATCCACGCGCCGGAGTTGACCTCGGCGAGGCCGAGGCGGGAGAGGACGCCCGCGACGTCGATGGGCTGGCTCATGTGCGGCTCCTGCGCGCAGCGCGCGCGTCGTGCGGGGGCCCGGCGCGCCGCGCTGCCGACGGCAGGACCAGGCGGGCGGCGGCCCCCGCGGGG
>JBJONS010000075.1:0-10996 GCA_046051725.1 Pseudomonadota bacterium
TCGGCGTGGGCAGGGCGGGCGCGCCCGCCGCGGCCTCGGCGTGCAAGCCGCCCTTTGACCACTTGAGGGCCGAGCAGCGGTTGCAGCAGGGCCGGTCGGGCGGGCACATCATGCGCGTGCAGGCGACCAGCGCCGACAGGGTCACCGTCTGGCGCGGGAGCGCGGGATCGAGCACAGCCGGAGCCTCTGGGGTGGGCCCAGGCACCGGCGACCCCGGGGGCGGCGCTGTGCTGAGCGGGGCACCGGCGCCCGCGGGCGCCGCGGCGGAGGAGGGCGCGGTGACCGGCGCCGGCTCGCCGGGGATGGCGTCGCCCACCATGCCGCCGAGCGGCGGGGCGGGGCTGCGGCCGCAGGCGAGCAGCCCGAGGAGCAGGACCAGCGCGGGGGCCAGCGGGCGGCGCGCGGGCCAGAGCGCAGACGCGAAGAGATCGTGCATCAGGTCATCCTGCGCGAACCGGGGCTCAGCCGCCGGTGTAGAAGGGCGTCTCGGCCAGGGCCGGGCAGGCGGTGGCGGTGATCGTGCCGGCGCCGCTGCCGCGGGCCAGCGAGGTGCCGGTCTCGAGCGGGTAGCTGCCGGTGAAGCTGTCGAGCTCGAGGTCGAGGGTCACCGCCGCACCCGACACCTCGAGGCGGGTGATCTCGCCCGCGTCGGCGTAGGCGGTGTACCAGGGCGCCTCGACCGCGTCGGCCGCGTCGCTGTCTTGCCAGAAGTAGCCGTCCTGGCCGCTGATCGTCATGCGCACGAAGGAGCCGGGCCCGGCGGCGCAGGCCGCGCTGACCACCACCCCGCGGGCCGCCGAGACCGGCAGCGGGCTGCTGGCCGAGACCTCTGCCGGCGGCTCTTCGATCTTGAGCACGAGGTTGCAGGTGTTCGGCGTGAACAGCGGGCTCGGGTCGATCGGCCCCTCGACCGCGCCGAGGTGATCGGCCACGAGGCCACAGTCGGCGTCGGGGGTCGAGCTCATGTAGACCAGCAGCACCTCGCGCCCCGACACGGTGCCGGCGAACGAGAAGGCCGCCCAGGCCTCGAGCTCGGCCTCGACGCGGCCGTCGGTGGTGTCGAGGCCGCCGTCGTAGGCCCCGGCGGGCAGCCCGTCGGCGTCGGCGTCGGCGTCGGCGTCACTGTCAGCGTCGGCGTCCGCGTCGCTGTCGGCGTCGCTGTCGGCGTCCGCGTCGGCGTCCGCGTCGGTGTCGGCGTCCGCCTCGCCCTCGCCCGAGGACGCGGGGTTGCACTCTTTGTTGGCCTCGTCGACGACGTAGCCGTCGGGGCAGGGGGCGCCGCAGCCGGCGGCGAGGAGCAGGGCGAGCAGCGGGCGGAGGGACATCGGGGCTCCCGGGCGGTGGGGCGGCCCTTATCCGCCGGGCCCCGCGGCCGGGCGCCGGCGAGGCCACCCCCAAAACGACCGCGGCCCCGATCCGGACGGTGCCGGTCGGGGCGCGGTGTCGGTGCACTTGTCGGGTGGACCGCCGGTCGCCGCCGCAGGGGCGGGACGCGGGGGCCTCAGCGCGGCAGGCCCGGCCGGGCGCTCACTGGGTGCAGAAGCCCGCGTCGCAGTCGCCGGCGTTCGCCCAGCCGGTGAAGCTGTGCTCCCACACGTCGGTGCTGTAGAGGTAGACCACCAGCGCCTCGACGTCGCCGGAGATGGCGCCGGCGTCGTCGGTGCTGCCCGAGAACAGGATGGTCGCCTGGCCCGGGTAGGTGAAGTACATCGTGAAGTTGTTGCCCTCGCCGGTGATCGGCGCCGACACGATGCCCGGCACGCCGGACTCGCAGTAGTCGGTGGTGGTGCCCGAGCTGCCGGCCTGCTGGTTGTGGAAGCAGAGCTGGGTCAAGATCTGGGCGCCGGGGGCGCGGGCGTTGCTCGAGTCGTCGATGCTGCCGGCGACGTCGAACAGGCCGGCGATCTGGGGCGGGTTGTCGCCGTAGTTGACCACGAAGCCCGAGCCGTCGACGCTGCCCTCGACCGCGGGGTTGTCGACCGCCTCGTCGGCCTCGGACGAGCCGGTGTTGGTGCCGTTCTCGATCTCGCCGGCGGCGCTGTCGTCGGGGGCGACCGGGGTGGTGTTGCCGCCGCAGTACTGGTCAAAGACGTCGGAGGTGGCGTCCCAGCAGTCGTTCATCTGGCCGCACTCGACGTTGAGCAGACAGTCGATCTGGCAGTCGGCGTAGCCATACTTGTTGCTGTCTTCCTGCACGCAGTTGGCGGCGCAGTCGGCGGCCGCGTTGCCGGTGCTGCCCGCGTCGCCGAAGAGGCCGCCCGGGGACGGCGGCGTCGCGCCGCACTCTTCGACCTTGCTGCACACATCGGTGCACTCAGCGGCCTTCTCTGCGGCCTCGGGATCACAGCCAGCGAGGCCGAGACCGAGCACGGCCACCACACCAACAGCACCATTACGAGCAGACAGGATGCTAAACTTCTGGGTCATTGACGCCTCCTCCAGGCGGGCTCAGGCTAACCGACCCAGACAGGGGTTGTCTGGGCCCTCGGCGCGCATTCGAAGCCGGGTGACGCGGGGCAGGGCGCGCGGCCGCGTGCGGGGCCACCGGCGCGGGCCCCGCCGCCCACCACCGCGCGGCCCCCCGCGCGGCGCCGCTACGGGCGCCCTCTGCCGCCATTCGAACGCGGGCCTTCCCCGGCGCGCCCGCCCGGGCTCGGCCCGCAGCTCCTTCGTCCCCGCGCCGCCGGGGCTGAAGCCCGAAGGTCCCCATGCCCACCGCCACCGCCGCCCGCCCCTTTGACGCCGCGGTGGTCGGCGCCGGCCCCAACGGCCTCGCCGCCGCCCTGCGCCTGCAAGAGGCCGGCCTGCGGGTCGTGCTCTACGAGCGGGCGGCCGAGCCCGGCGGCGGCCTGCGCACCGAAGCCCTGACCCTGCCTGGCTTTTGGCACGACACCTGCTCGGCGATCCACCCGATGGCGCTCAGCGCCCCCTGCATCCAGCGCCTGCCCCTCGCCGATCACGGCCTGCGCTGGGTCCAGCCGCCCGCACCCCTCGCCCACCCCTTCGCCGACCGGCCCGCCCTGACCCTTGAGCGCAGCGTCGACGAGACCGCCGACCAGCTCGAGGTCGACGCCGCCGCGTACCGCCGCTTCGCCCGCCCCTTCGTCGACCGCTGGGCCGCGCTGGTCGCCGACGCGCTCGGTCCCCCGGGCCTGCCCGCCTCACCGCTGCTGCTCGCTCACTTTGGCGTCCAGGCGCTGATCCCCGCGCGGCTGCTCGCCCAGCTCTGGTTCCGCGGGCGGCCGGCCCGGGCCCTGTTCGCCGGGGTCGCCGGCCACAGCGTGCTGCCCCTCGACCGCAGCCCCTCGGCGGCGATCGGCATGATGCTGCAATTCGCCGGGCACGCGGTGGGCTGGCCCTTCCCGGCCGGGGGCGCCGCCGGCCTGTCGCGGGCGATGGCCGCGCTCTTTGTGGCGCGCGGGGGCACCTTGCGCTGCGGCGTCGACATTGACGCGCTCGACGCGGTTGAGACCGATGGGCCGGTGCTGTTCGACACCGGGCCGCGGGCGCTGAGCCGCATCGCCGGGCCGGCCCTGCCGGCAGGGACCCGGGCCCGCCTCGAGCGCTACCGCTACGGACCCGGCCTGTTCAAGGTCGATTGGGCGCTGTCGGGCCCGATCCCCTGGGCCGATCCGCGGGTGGGGCGGGCGGCGACGGTGCACATCGGCGAGGACCTCGACGAGATCGCCGAGAGCGAGGCGGCGCCATGGCGGGGCGAGCTCAGCGCCCGCCCCTACCTGATCTTGGTCCAGTGCAGTCTTTTCGACGACAGCCGCGCGCCGGCCGGCCAGCACACGGCCTGGGCCTACCTGCACACGCCGGCCCACGACCCGCGCGACCACACCGCCCTGATCGAGGCCCGGATCGAGCGCCTCGCCCCGGGTTTTCGCGACCGCATCTTGGCCCGCCATCAGCTCAGCCCGGCCGGGCTCGAGGCCCGCAACCCCAACTACGTCGGCGGAGACGTCAACGGCGGCGCGGCCGACCTCGACCAGCTCTTCACCCGCCCGCTGGTGGCCCTGCCCTACCAGACGCCAAACCCGCGGATCTACCTGTGCTCTGCCAGCACACCCCCCGGCGGCGGCGTGCACGGCATGGGCGGCGACAACGCGGCCCGCCTCGCCCTGCGGCGCATGGGCCTGCAGCCGCGCCTCGACGGGCCGGTCGGCTGAACACCGCCGGGGCTGGGCGCCCCGCGGGCGCAGGCGCCCGCGGCCGCGTGCCTGCGGGGTCGCGGCGGGGCCGCTCCGTCGCCCTGCGGGCGACCCGCTGCGCGGCCCTCCGGCCCGCTGGCGCGCGCGAGGCGGCGCAGGGCGCGGTCCCCGCCGGTCGAGGTGCCGCGTCCGCCCTCACATCCCGTTGAAACAGCAACGTAACACAACGATCCGCCCCGTAGAGCCGGCGCCGCCGCTGGGCCGGGCTAAGCGGCCGCCATGACCTTCGGCCACGACGATCCGAGCATCCCCCCAGCGGCGCGCGCGGCCCACGACCGGGCGGTGGCCGCCCAGCAGGGGTCCTACGTCGACCCCGCCACTGGCTACCACGTGCTCACGACCACCTTCTTGCTCGAGCGCGGCCGCTGCTGCGGCTGCAGCTGCCGCCACTGCCCCTACCCAGCGGGCGAGCAGCGGGCGGCGGGCCGCAAGACGATCCGCCCGCGGTGACCGCCGCGCCGGGCGCGCGGCGCGCTCAGGCGGCCAGGGCGTAGCGGGCCAAGCGACAGGCCAGGTCGACCATCGAGTCCGCCATCATCTTCTCCATGATGTTGCTGCGGTGGACCTCAATGGTCCGCGGGCTGATGCCGAGCGCGAGGCCCGCGTCGCGGTTGGTGAAGCCCTTCATCAGCTGCTCGAGCACCTCGCGCTCGCGCACCGTCAGGGTCGAGAGCCGACGGTTGAGGTCGTCGCGCTCGCGGCGGGCCCACCAGGTGGCGGCGTCACCCTTGACCGCGCGCTCGACCACGTCGAGCAGGTGGCCCGGGTGGGCGGGCTTGGGCAAGAAGTCCTTGGCGCCCTCGCGCATGGCCTGGACCGCCACGCGCACGTCGGACTGCGAGGTGAGAACGACGATGGGGACCTCGATCTCCTTGCCGGCGTGGCGGCGGATCAGCTCGAGGCCCGAGAGGCCGGGCAGCTGGCAGTCGAGCAGCACGCAGCCGTGGGCGTCGCGGGCGTGGGCGGCCAGCAGCTCTTCGCCGGTGGCGCAGGGCACCACGGTGTAGCCCGCGGCCTCCAGCAGCCAGCCGAGCGAGGTCCGCACGGTCGGGTCGTCGTCCACCAGGAAGATGCTCGGCTCTGGCATGGTCGTCATTGGGGCCTCGGATGGGGAGGGGTTCTGGGCGCGGGAGACGCTCCGGACAACCGCGCCCCCTCGACACCCACCTTATCCATCGCCTCCGTGCCTTTGCGCACCAACAGCGCGTTCTCACCTTCCTCTAATCTGAACTCTCATCGACCGAACCGCCGCCGAGGGCCGCCGCCATCAGCCCTGGGTCGTCGGTGATCACGCCCTGCACCCCCCAGGAGCACAGCGCGCGGGCCCGCGCCGGGGCGTTCACGGTCCACGCGAGCACCCCGTAGCCGGCCGCACGCCACCGACGCACCAGAGCAGCGTCCAGCATGCCATCTTCAGCGATGAGCAGGTCTGGCTTGGCCACGCCGACCAGCGCGAGGTGCCGCAGCGCGAGGCGCTCATGCAGGGCAAGACCCGCGCCCTTGAAGGTCCCGACCAGCAGGCCCCGGGGGATCTGCGGACGGCGGTCGGCCAGCGCGCCCAGCACATAGGGATCGAAGCTCGACACAAAGACCCGGTCGGCGCAGCCCGCGGCGTCGAGCGCCCCGAGCACCGCCTCGACCAGCGGGCGGCGATCGCCCCGCCCGGGCGGCGACTTGAGCTCGACGTCGATCCAGACCGCGCCCGCGGTCTGGGCGAGCACCTGCCCGAGCGTCGGCAGCCGCTCGCCAGACCAGGCCGGGCCCCAGCCCTTGGCGTTGCCGAGCTGGCCCAGCGCGGCGGCGGGCGTGCGCCCGACCGCGCCCGACCCGGTGGTGGTGCGGTCGAGCGTGTCGTCATGGATCACGACAGGTACGCCATCTTCGCTGAGCGCGACGTCGAGTTCAAAGGGCAGCCCCAGGGCCGCGCAGGCCGCGAAGCCGCCAAGGCTGTTCTCGGGCGCCCGCGCCGCCATGCCGCGGTGGCCGATCACCAGCGGCGGCGCCCCGATCCCGCCGAGGCCCCGCGGGGCGTGGGGGAGCAGGCGAAAGCTGAGGGCGCGCGCAGGGGCGCCGATGACAGAGAGCAAGCGGCGCAGCGGACACCCCCATGGCGAGCGCCGGCCCCGTATCGCCCCGCGCCGGCGCCACCCCCGCGCCCCCGATCCGCGGCGCGTCCCGGGGGCCCGATCCGCGGATCGCGCCGGGCGCCCCAGCCCTGCGCCGCCCCCGGGCGAACTTTTTCGCGACAGAGCGGACGTCCCCGCGCTGTCCGCGACGTCCAGCCGCGGGGCGCCGCCGCCGCGGGCGGAGCGCGCCGGGCGGCCCCACTTCGGCGACCGCCCCTCCGGAGAGACACGGATCCGCCATGTCCTCTCTGTCGACAAGACAAGACGAAACCGCCGGGGGCCTCAACATTCTTCCCCGTTCGGCAAAACCACCCGGCTACAGTTGCCTCGCGATGGAACGGAGCCCGCCGGGGCCAGTAGCTACGGAACACTCCGTACCACCGCCCTCCATGAGACCCCAAATCGCGCCGCCGCCCAGCCCGGGCGGCGGCGCGCGCATCCCCAAGGCTGGCCACCGCCAGCGCAGAGGTGTTCGCCATGAAAGCCTTCCGCTTCCTCCCCCTCCTCGCCGCCGCCGGCTGTGTGGACCAGATCGCTGACAAGGCCGACGCCCAGGGCACCGGCGCCATGCTCAGCGTCGACTACTTCGGCGGCTCTGATGTGGTCGGCTTCCACTTCACCGTCGAGCGCGTGGCCTGCGACGCCAGCGACGCGTTCTCGCCGTTCACCGTCGAGGCCACCGTCGACCTGGTCGACGGCATCTTCCCGGGCATGATCGAGCTCATCGAGCAGGTCTACAGCGCAGAGACCCGCCACCTCGGCGCCGACCTCTTCACCGCGCTCGAGCCCGGCTGCTACGACGTGACCGCCGCCCCGGCCAGCGCGATCGACGGCGATGACTGGACCCCCTCTGCCGACTGCAGCGTGGCGACCGCTGAGGGCCTCGCCGTCGTCGACGGCGTCACCACCGAGGCGACCCTCATCAGCCAGTGCGTCGGCGACGAGGTCGGCGCGCTCGACACCCTCGTCACCCTCAACCACCCCCCGGTGGTCTCGGTCGACTACCCCACCGACGACCGCAACGGCGACGGCGTGGCCAACGGCGACGACGGCAAGTTCAACTACGAGTGCGAGCCGGTCGAGGTCTGCGCCACGATCTATGACGTGGACGACGACCCCATCGAGACCGACTGGGCCATCACCCCGGCCAGCGGCGTCTACAGCGTCACCGAGGGCCCGCTGACCGTCATCGGTTTTGACGACGGCCACCGCATCTGGGAGCAGTGCATCGAGGTCGTGACCCGGGTCACCGACACCTACGACGTCGACGTCACCGTGTGGGACCTCGGCTACTCGGGCGGCGGCATCACCCGCATCGAGGACCTCGTCGCCCCCGAGCAGAGCCGCGACGAGATGACCAGCCCCATCCACACCAACTGGGCCGAAGAGCCCCTCTGCTTCGACGCCGACGGCGACCTCGTCCCGGCCGCGGGCGTCGACATCCACCGCGAGGCCGGCTGCGCCTACATCGACGCCGAGACCTACTACTGCAGCGGCCTCTATGACGTCGACGACGACATTGTCGACTTCCTCTGCGACGGCACCAACCTGATCGAGGTCAACCTCTACCCGAACTGCGACGGCTCGGACACCACCCCGCCGCCCCCGGCCGAGGTCAACTGCGACGGCATCGACAACGACGGCGACGGCACTGTCGACGAGGGCAGCAGCTACGGCACCCGCTACAGCTGGACCAACACCGCCGCCGGCGGCTCGGGCGCGGGCACGATCGGCGCCACCTCGGCGACCTTCAACACCCTGACCGACGAGCTCAGCTTCAGCAGCACCATCGCGAAGGCCAGCGGCATCACCGTCAACGGCTTCACCTTCGCGATCAACGCCGGCCCGAACCCCAAGGGCCAGGGCGACCTCGCCCTGATGTACTTCGACTGCAACGCCGGCTCGCCGATCATCAACGTGGTGGCCTACAACGGCCTCAACACCCTGACCAGCTACTCCGACGGCAGCAGCGCCTGGGGCACCCAGGCCCCCGACCGCATCCAGAGCAGCCAGCTCGACGCGAGCTTCGTCAACTCCGCCAGCTGCAGCATCACCAGCGCCGGCACCACCGTGGCGTTCAGCATCGACGCCACCGCCGTCCGCGGCCACAGCCCGCTGTACCCGGCCTCCTATGGCTGGACCGGCATGGGCTTCGGCACCCAGCTCGGCATCTGGTACCACCCGATCGGCAACGGCAGCTTCACCTACACCACGGGCTGGCTGACCGGCCTCTCCGCCCCGCACCAGAGCTGGCTCGACCTGAGCTACGCCAGCACCACCAACACCGCCGTCTGCCTCTGAGCTGAGGGCGCCGCCGGCCGGGGCCTCTCCCCGGCCCGCGCACCAGACCCCCTGGGGAGGCTCCCCGGGGGGTCTTTGGCTATGGGGCGCCGCGCGCGCCCGCCCGCGCGCCCCTGGAGCGCCCGTGACCCCTGACCTCCTCCCGCTGGACGGGCTTCCCGACCCCCTCACCGCGCCGGCGCCGCCGCCGCCGCTGCAGCAGGTCGACCTCTTCGCGCTGGACCAAGAGGGCCTCGCCGCGCAGCTCAAGGCCTGGGGCGAGCCTGCTTTTCGGGCCAAACAGCTCCACAAGTGGATCCACGAGCGGCACGCCGGGCGCTTCGCCGACATGACCGACCTGCCCGCCGCGCTCCGCAAGCGCCTCGAGGCCGAGGCCCGCCTCGGCGTGCTCGAGATCGAGGCCGAGCAGCGCAGCAAAGACGGCACGCGCAAGCGCCTCTACCGCCTGCCCGACGGCCAGCTCATCGAGTCGGTGCTGATGCCCTACGCCGATGGGCGCCAGACCGCCTGCATCTCGAGCCAGGCCGGCTGCGCGATGGCCTGCGCCTTCTGCGCCACCGGCCAGATGGGCTTCGCCCGGCAGCTCAGCGCCGCCGAGATCGCCGAGCAGGCCTGGCGCTTCGACCAAGAGCTCAAGGCCGAGGGCCAGCGCCTCAGCAACGTCGTGCTGATGGGCATGGGCGAGCCCTTCCACAACTTCGACGCGGTGGTCTCAGCGATCGGCCGGCTCAACCGCGACATCGGCATCGGCGCCCGCCACATCACGGTCAGCACGGTCGGCTTGGTGCCGCAGATCTACGCCTTCGCCGAGCTCGGGCTGCAGGTCAAGCTGGCGGTCAGCCTGCACAGCGCGCGCGACGAGGAGCGCAGCGCCCTGATGCCGATCAACCGCCGCTGGCCGATCCGCGAGCTGATGGCGGCCTGCCGGCACTACGCCAACCGCTCGGGCCGGCGGGTCAGCTTCGAGTGGGCGCTCATCGCCGGCAAGAACGACACCGTCGAAGAGGCGACGCGGCTGGGCGAGCTGCTCGCGCACATGCGCTGCCACGTCAACCTCATCCCCTTGAACCCCACCGGCGGCTACGCCGAGGCCCCCGGCTCGCCCGAGGCGGCGGCGGCCTTCGTCGCCACCCTCGAGGCGATGGGCGTGCCGGCGACCGTGCGGGTGCGCCGCGGCATCGACATCGACGCCGGCTGCGGCCAGCTCAAGAGCGAGGTCATGCGCCGCCAGCGCGCGGCCACCGAAGCCACCGGAGCCACCGGACCCACCGGACCCACGCCGACGGCCTGAGCCGGGCGCGGCCGCCCCGCTCAGGTGGTGGGCAGGCGCTCGTAGCGGGCGAGCTCACCGCGGGCCTCGTAGCCCAGGCGCTCGTACAGCCGCCGGGCCGAGTGGTTGAGCGAGTCGACGAGCAGGATGACGCCGTGCACGCCGCTCATGGCCAGCGTGTCGGCGGTGAGCGCGCCGACCAGGGCCGCGGCGTAGCCCCGCCCGCGGTCGACGCCGCGGGTGAAGACCGAGCTGAAGCGCACGCGGCCCGCGGTCGGCGGGCTGCGGACCAACATCGCGACCAGCTCGTTCTCGCCGGGGTCATCGGCCCCGCCGCGGCGCACGCCGGGCAGGGGTGGGGTCGGGCGCTCCCAGACCCAGACCGCCTGGGCCTCGACCCGCGGCTTGAGCCACGAGATCGCGCCCTCGGACTCGGCGGTGTCGTCCTGCTCGCCGGTCTCGGCGCTGAACGCCACGACCATCGGCAGCAGCGTGCCGATGTCGAGCCGCCGGGCCGGCCGCATCCAGCCGCCGGGGCTGGGCGCGGGGCCGGCGCTGCGGCACTCCATCCACAGCTGCAGCGGCTTGGGGCGCAGGGGGCCGCCGCCGATGGTCGGCGCGGCCTGCAGCAGCGACACCAAGGCCTGCACCAGGGCCACCGGGCCGTAGACCGCGGGCCAGGAGTGCGCCGGCTCGGCCCGCCGCAGCAGGGCGGCGCCGCGCTCGGGGCTGACCTTGGGGTCGAGGTGGGCGACCACGGCCGGCTGGCCGGGGGTGAAGGCGACCGCGACCTGGGGCGCGCCGTCGACGGCGTGGGCGGCGAGCAGGCGCAGGGCGGGGTGGCCCCAGTCACCAAGGCTCACCAGCAGGTTGTTCTCAGTTGGGTTCTGCAGCAGGGCCGGCCGGACCCGCTCGGTCCACGACCGCAGGCTGTGGCGGACCAGCTGCACGCCGATGGGCTCGCTCGGCTCGGCCGCGGCAGAGATCGGCAGGGGCGGCGGCGGCGGCCGGCGCACGGGCGGAGGCGTCGGCGCCGCGGCGCGCGGCGGGGCGGTGGGCACCCGGCGGGGGCGCGGCAGGCCGGC
>JBJONS010000076.1:0-9546 GCA_046051725.1 Pseudomonadota bacterium
CAGCTCACCAACGTGGCGCCGGTGGTCGGCGCGCAGAGCCGGGCCAGCGCGATGGGCTTGGTGGTCACCGATCTCAACGGCGATGGCGTGGTCGACCACTGTGTGAGCGACGTCGCGCCCAAGCTCACCTGCCTGCTCAGCAGCCCGGCGGGCTACTACGAGGGCGCGGTGATGCTCGGCCTGCACGCCGATCCGCGCGAGGTGGCCGAAGAGCACCACCCCGACGAGCCGGTAGAGCCGCCGCGGCGGGACAGCGCGGGGTACCCCGTGGTCGACCTGTGGTCGACCTGGGGCGTCGTGATGGACGACCTCGACAACGACGGCCACCGCGACGCGGCGCCGGTGGCTGGCCCGCCGCCCGACCAGGGCAGCGTCTACAGCTCCGATGTCAGCGGCTGGCAGCCCGACTGGATCTGGCAAGGCGGCCCCGAAGGCTTCACCGACCGGGTGGCCGAGACCGGCTTCCACAGCATCGCGTGGGGCTACGGGCTGGTCAGCGCCGATCTGTTCGGTGATGGCCACCGCGAGCTCATCGTCGGCCGGGCCGAGGGCCTGCCCGAGGTCTGGAACAACCCCTGCGGCGACGGCGCTTGGGTCGAGCTGCGGCTCGTGGGCCCGCCGGGCAACCTCGAGGGCTTCGGCGCGCAGATCACGCTTGAGGCGGGCGGCCAGACCGACCTGCGTGAGGTGGTCGGCCAGACCGGCACCCAGCAGGGCAGCGCGGCGCAGCACTACGGCCTCGGCGGGGCCGCGCGGGTCGACCGGCTGCGGGTGCGCTGGCCCGACGGCGCGGTGGTCGAGCTCGAGGACCTGCCGGTGCGGGCCACCTTGATCGTGCGGCACCCCGACGCGGCCGCGGCCGGCTGAGCGCTCAGCCCGCCGCGGGGGCCCGCGGCGCGAGGGCCGCGCGCCGGTCGCGCACGAGGCCCTCTTGGGCCGCGCTGGCCACCAGCGTGCCCTGCCGGTTGAAGAACTGCCCCCGCACGAGGCCGCGGGACCCGGCGGTGCTGGGGCCGTCCATCACGTAGAGCAGCCAGTCGTCCATCCGCAGCGGCCGGTGGAACCACATCGCGTGGTCGAGGCTCGCGACCTGCACGCCCGGCGTCATCCAGCTCACGGCGTGGGGCTGCAGGGCGGTGCCGATGAAGTGGAAGTCGCTGGCGTAGGCGAGCAGGGTCTGGTGCACCTGCGGATCGTCGGGCAGCGGCCCGGCGGCGCGCAGCCAGACCGCGCGGCGGGCCGGGCTCGGGCTCGGGCGCAGGGGGTTCTGCGGGTCGACCGGGCGGATCTCCAGCGGGCGCGGCGCCAGCAGCCGCTCGCGGAAGGACGCCGGCACATGCGGGGCGAGCCGCCGGGCGAGCTCGGACTCGGCGAGCAGCCCCTCGGGCCCCGGCACCGCCGGCATCGGGTCGTGGTGGTCAAAGCCGTCCTCGCGCTGGTGAAAGCCGGCCATCAGGTGCAAGATCGGCTGCCCCTTCTGGATGGCCTCGACCCGCCGGCTGCTGAAGCTGCCGCCGTCGCGCAGGCGCTCGACCCGGTAGACCACCGGCAGGTTCACGTCGCCCGACCGCAAAAAGACCGCGTGCAGGCTGTGCACCGGCCGATCCGCGGGCGCGGTGCGGGCGGCGGCCGACAGCGCCTGCCCGAGCACTTGGCCGCCGAAGACCGCGCCCCAGCCCAGATCTTGGCTCGGGCCGCGGTACAGGTCCAGCTCGAGCTGCTCGAGGCGCAGCAGGCTGAGCAGCTCGGCGAGCACGGCGCCCTCGGCGCTCGGGGCCGCGCCGGCCCCGGTGTGCGGAGCGTCCATCTCCACCTCCGCGCGCGGGCTAACGCGCCGCGTCCGCCTGGACCCACCCGTGGGTGGTGCAAAGTTATGGCGGTGTTTCAATCTGTTGGCAGCGGAAGCCCCAGACAGGGCCGTGGCACCACCCACCCGGGGCCGTCGTGGGCATGGCCCGCGGCACCCGGTTCGACCCGCCGATGCCTCGACCCGGCCGGACCGATCACCCGCGGTCGTCAGGCTGCTGTCACGTGTACACAGAATTCGACCTGGCACCGCCCACCTCACCGCGCAAACCCCGTGACAGGGCGAGACAGAGTGCGGTACTCCTCACGGGTGACCGGCGCGCGCGTGGGCCGCCGGGCCCACGCAGAGGAGGGCCCCCCGATGAAGCCCGCCGCAGCATCGAGCCTCCGGCTGGTCGCTCTGCTCTCGGGGCTGCTCGCGGCCCTGGTCACGGGCTGTCACGCGGCGCCCCAGGCTGACCCGGCCGACACCGGCGACGGTGACGAGCCGCCCGCCGGCAGCGGCGCGGGCCCCGACGCGGCCGCGGCGCCCACCGCCGGCGAGGGCTGGACCTTCGCGCCCGCCGCCACCTGCCCGGCACCTGTCGCTGGCTTTGACCGGCTGACCGAGCGCGGCGCCACGCTGGGCCTGGCCACCCCGCTGCACACCGCGGCCGACGAGGGCAGCTGCGGGGTGACGCCGGGCGCGCTGGTGGCCGCCGACCTCGACGGCGATGGCGCCGATGAGCTGATCGTCAACCACGTCGACGCGGCACCGGTGCTGGTCCGGGCCGAGGGGCGCGCGCTGGTCGAGGCCCGCCTCGACGCGCTGGCGCCCCCCGAGGGCCGGCCCCTGCTCGGCCTCGCCGCCGCCGACCTCGACGGGGACGGGGCCACTGACCTCATCGGGCTGGGCGAGGGCTTCGTGGTCGTCGCCGAGAACGACGGCCAGATGGGCTTTGGCGGCTGGCAGCCGCACCTCTGGCAGGCCGACTACCCCCGCGACTGCTTCACCGGCATCGCCCTCGGTGACATCGACAACGACGGTGATCTCGACGCATCCCTGCCGGGCCTCGACCGGGTCGAGTACGAGGGCGCGGTGATGGGCAACGCCGAGCTGGGCTGGGCAGGCTCCGAAGACCGCCTGCTGCGGAACGACGACGGCGCGCTCGTGCTGGACCGCGTCCTGCCCCGCGGGGCCCCCGGCCGCAGCCTCTCGCTGGTGCACCTGATCACCGACCGCGACAATGACGGCGACCAAGACATCTTCGCGTGGTCCGACCGCGCGCCGCTGGGCTTCGCGCCCGCGGCGGCCTGGCGCAACGACGGGCTCGACGCCGCGGACCGCCCGGTGCTGGTCGACGACGCGCGCGCGGTCGGCCTGCACTCCGAGGCCAGCGCGATGGGCCTCGCCGCCGTCGATCTCAACGACGATGGGGTGATCGACACCTGCGTGTCGGACATCAACTTCCAGCTCGACTGCCGCCTGAGCAGCCCCGAGGGCTACTACGAAGGCGCCCTGCTGCTGGGCCTCTTCGCGACCGGCGAAGAGGTGGCCGAAGACCTGCACCCCTCGAACCTCGCCGCGACCGCCCACCGCGACCCCGACGGGCTGCCGAACCTCGAGCGGTGGACCACCTGGGGCCTCGCCTTCGTCGACCTCGAGAACGACGGCTACGGCGACATGGCGACGGTGGCGGGCCCAGCACCCGACCGGGGCAGCGTCTACCACTCCGACGGGTGGCCTTGGCAGCCGGACTGGATCTGGCAGGGCAACCGCGTCGGCCGCTTCAAGACCGCGGTGCGCGAGACCGGCTTTCACAGCCTCGCCTGGGGCTACGGCCTGGTCAGCGCCGACCTGTTCGGCGACGGCCACCGCGAGCTCGTCGTCGGCCGGGCCGAGGGCCTGCCCGAGGTCTGGGACAACCCCTGCGGCGCGGGCGGCTGGCTCGAGATCCGCCTCGAGGGCGCAGGCGCCAACCTCGACGGCCTGGGCGCCCAGGTCGAGCTGTGGGCCGGCGGCCGGCGGCAGCTGCAGCAGGTGCTCGCCCAGACCGGCGTGCAGCAGCACAGCCTCGCGCTGCACTTCGGGCTGGGCGAGGCGACCGCGGTCGACGAGCTGACCGTGCGCTGGCCCGGCGGGGTGACCACCACCTACGGCCCGGTGCCGGTCAACGGCCTGCTGCGCCTGCGGCACCCCGACCGCTAAACAGCGCCCTGCAGCAGATCATGGGCGCCCCGCCGGCCCAGGCCGGCGGCGGCCCTCCGCCGGGCGCGGCGCAGCGCGCCGCGGTCGCTGCGCGACCCGCCGGTGGCGGCCCTCTGTCCGGCCTGGCGCGCGCGAAGCGAGCCCGTGGGCGGCGCGCGGCCAACCCCCGCGCGGTCGCTCCCGCGCGGTCGCCCCCGCGCGGTCGCCCCCGCGCGATCGCCCCCGCGCAGCAGGACCACCACAGCCCAGCCCTTCGCGGCGTCCATCTCCAGCTGGCTTCGCTTGATTGGGATCGCGCCCTCGATGCTCGGCATCATCGCGTGGACGAGGCCATTGGCGCGGTCGCCGCCCCCCGCAGCCCAGCCCTTCGCGGCGTCCGCTTCATCGCCCACCGCAGCAGCGGGCCGCGCCGATCCGGGGGTTTCCAAAGGGGGCCGTTGCGCGCCGCTGCGCGGCGCATCGCCGCGCAGTTGCGGCGCGCGGGCCCCCTTGGCGCGGGATGCAAGGGGCCGCGCAGGCCCCTTGCCCCGGGGGGCCTGGGGGCGGGGCCCGCCCCCAGCGTGAACACCGAGCTGGCGCTCAACGGCGCGCGGCCTCGCCAAGGCCAGCAGCCCCGGCGCACGCGCCCCGAACCCACAGCGAAACCCACAGGAGCAAGGCTCAGCACGGGTCGAGCAGGCTCCCGAGCATGGGCAGCCCATCATGCCGCCGCGGAAAAGGCGGGCGCTGCAAGGCGCCCGGCTGGGCCAGCCGCGGGAAGGCCGCGTAGACCGGCCACCACTGCCGGGCGTCGCGCCAGTGGCGCAGCCAGTCCTCGGTGCCCAAGGTCGAGAGGTTGGCCGCCCAGGGCTGCAGCAGCCGGTGCAGGGCGTGGCCGTCCGAGATGGCGTGCACCACGATCATCCGGGGCAGGGCCAGGGGCAAGAAGTGCCCGGCGGGCAGCTGCAGCACGGCGTGCTCCTCGCCGACCAGGGCCCGGCCCAGCCGGCGGGCGAGGCCGACCCGCCGCCGCCACTCGGGCCCGAGCCCTGGGTCGCAGGCGCCGCGGGGCATGGCCAGCGCCGCCTGCCCCATCGCCTCGTGCAGGGCCTCGACCAGCGGGCCGGGGTCGCCGAGGCAGAACAGCGCCGTGGGCGCGAGGCAGCCGCGGGTGTCGTACCAGGCGGCGTCCCAGGCCCAGGCGTGGGCCAGCACCGGGTCGCCCTCGGTCAGCAGCACCGACATGCGGTGGCCGTGCTGCACGACCGGCGCCGCGCTGCCCGCGGCCACCGCCGCCACGCCGGCGTCGCCGCCAAAGGCCAGCACCTTGTCGCAGGGGGGCAGGCGCCGGTCGGGGCTGGCGGTGCAGGGAAGGCCCTCGGCGCGCATGTCTTCGGCCAGGGCCAAGCAGAGGGCCGGGTCGCGGGCGGGGGCCTTGAGGTGCACCGCGCAGCCCGCCGCCAGCAGCAGCGCGCACCACTCGATCGGCGAGGTGAACACACCGTAGGCGACGACGATCACGACGCGGCCGGGCCGCCGGCCCGGGGTGGCCAGCTCGGCGGCGAGGCCCTCGGCGCTGATCGCGCTGACCGCCGTGCCTAAGGCCGCCGCCGCGCCCGCCGCGCTCAGGCCCTGGCCCAGCGCCTCGGCGTCCCGGCCGCGCAGGCGCGCGAGGCCCCGCAGCGCGGCCGCGGCCCGGTCGGCGTCGGCGCCCTCCAGCGCCGGCGGCGGGGGCCGCTGCGCCGGGTGGACCCCCGCGCGCCCCGAGAACAGGCGCCAGCGGGCCTGGGCCCGCAAGGTCTCCACCGACTCGCGGTCGCCGGTCCAGGGATCGTGCAGGAACGCGCGCTCAGCGGCCTCCGCCTCGAGGCCCGCGGCCCGCGCCGGGAGGATCGTGAAGGGCAGCGCGGGCTGCGCCTCCGCTTCGGCGGGCCCCGATCGAGCGCCATCCACATGAAACGCTGATGTTTCAGACGTGTGCGGGGCGCGGGTCGACGGCAGGGCCGGCCCGTCCTCTCCGCGCACCTCTGCCGAGAACAGCGCTGCAGAGGCCATCCTCCCCAGGGCGTCCTCGACGCTCAGCGAGCAGCCGCGGGGGTGCTCGCCGGGCAGGCGGCCGCGCAGCTCGACCCGCCCATCGGCGCGGACCCGCCCCAGGTCGCGCGTCTCGATGAACGGCGCGGTGTGCAGGCTGGCCAGATCGATGAAGCGCAGCAGGCCCTCGGCGGCGGGCGCGCCGGTCCAGGGGTCGACCGCCACCACGCCGAGCCAGGGCGGGGGCACGAAGGGCGCGCGCAGCTCCGGCGCCCAGAGCTGGCTGCTCAGCTCGCTCATCCCGTACTCTTCGACCCGCCGGCAGCCCGGGAACAGCGCGTCGAGGCGGTCGCGCAGCGCCTCGGCGCTCAGCTGCACCACCCGGCCCTTAAAACCCCCGGTCAGCATCAAGACCGAGCCGGCGGGCAGCGCGAAGGGCGGCGCGTCGGCCGGCAGCGCCCCGATCAGGGCGGCGAAGGCGAAGGCGGTGCCGGGCAGGAACACCGGCGCGTCGCCGGCGCCGTACTCATCGAGATCGGCGCGCAGCCCGTCGATGTCGACGCCGCCGCCCAGCGTAAAACGCGGGCGCAGGCCCGGCGCCAGGTCGCGGCACATGTGGCCGAGCGAGCTGTCGGGGTCGTGGGGCACGAGGCTGCTGCCGACCCGGGGGATCGGCCCGGCGACCGCGGCGGCCTGGCGGCGGGCGCCCAGGTCGTAGAGGCGGGTGTCGCGCAGGCGCACGACCCCCCGGGGACCGGTGGTGCCGCTGGTGCGGAAGGTGACCGCCGCCTCGGCCGGCGGAAACGCGGTCAGCGGCAGGTCGCGCAGCAGGGTGACCGGGGCGGCGGGCAGCTCCTCCCACCGGGGTGCCGGGGGCATCCCGCCAAACATCGCGCGCCAGTCGTCATTGTGGGCGAGGTGGTGCGCGTGCAGGCGGCGGGCGAGGGCCCAGAAGTCAGCACCCCGGCCCGGGCCGCGCACCGGCGGGGCCGACGAGATGAACGCGGCGAGGTCGGCCTCCAGCGCGTCGATCTCGGCCTGACTGCCGCCGCTCATGCCCGCGCGCCCGGCGGGGCCACCGCGACCAGGGCCTCGACAAAGGCGTCGAGCTGGGCTTCGTGGACGGTGAGCGGCGGGGTCAGGGCCAGCACCTCGGCCTGCTCGCCGGCCGGCAGCACGAGGAAGCCGCGCTCCATCAGCGCGCGGCTGGCCCGCAGCGTGTCGTCGAGGCGCACGCCCAACAGCAGACCGGCGCCCTGCACGCCATAGCCAGCGCGCTCGAGCGCCCGCCGCAGCCGCGCGCCCTTGGCCTCGACCGTCGGCAGCACCCCGTCGAGCACGCCGAGGCAGGCCAGGGCCATCGCCGCGCCCACCGGGTTGCCGAGGAAGGTCTGGGTGTGCAGCGCCTCGCCCTTGCTCGCCCCCCAGGCGTCCATCACCGCGGCGGTGCCGAGGCAGGCCGAGATCGGGTAGCCGCCGGCCAAGCCCTTGCCCAAGCACACCAGATCGGGCGCCAGGTCGAGCTGGCGGGCGCGCAGCCAGGCGCCGGTGCGCCCCATGCCGGTGTAGATCTCGTCGAAGATGACGACCGCGCCGGCCTCGTGCGCGGCGTCGATGAGCGCGCCCAGCCAGCCGGCCGGGGGCACGCGCACCCCGCCGCGGCCCTGGATGGGCTCGACCAGCACCGCGCCGACCCCAGCGAGCAGCGGCCGGAGCTGCTCGATCGGCGCCCCAAAGGGCGCCCGTTGGGCGTGGGCCCCGAGCTGACCGGCGAAGGGCCGGCGAAAATCCGCCTCTTTGTAGCCGTCGGCGGCCAGGGCCCCGTAGCTGAGGCCGTGGTAGGCGCCGGTGAAGCTGAGCAGCCCGTCGCGCCCGGTCGCGACCCGGGCGGTCTTGAGCGCGGCCTCGACCGCGTCGCTGCCGCTGCTGCCGAAGATGACGCGGTCAAAGCCGGTGCGGGCGCAGAGGGCCTCCATCAGCTCGATGCGGCGCGGGTCGGGGAAGGCGTCGCCCATCGCGTGCAGCAGGCGCCCGGCCTGGTGCTGCATGGCGGCGACCACCGCGGGGTGGCCGTGGCCGACCCCCGCGACCCCAAAACCGGCGGTCATGTCGACGAAGACATTGCCGTCGACGTCGATCACGTTGGCGCCGTGCGCCTCGGCCCACACGATCGGGTCGTCCTTGGCGGCGCCCAGCGCGGCGGCCCGGCGGCCGCGGCGGGCGGTGATGGCCGGGCACTCGCGGGCGGCGAGGCGGTCGACCCAGGCCTCGGACAGGGGGCCGGGGACGGCGGTGCGCAGCGCGGGCAGCAGGTCGCCGGTGGCCGGCGCGGGGGCGGACATGGGGGCTCCAGTCGACGGCGCCTTCGGGCTTGTGCCGGGGCAGCCCCGCGGCTTATCCTTCGACGGCGGGCCTGTCCTCGCCCGCCCCGGAGCCCAGCATGCCCCCGCAGTCCCGCGTCGGAGACAAGGCCTTCAACCCGGCGGACGCCCACGGGTGCCCCGCCTGCCCCCACCCGGTCCAAGGCCCGGGCGTCAACGGCTCGCCGAACATCATGGTCAACAACATGCCGGCGCTGCGGATCGGCGACCCCGGCGTGCACATGGCCTGCTGCGGCCCCAACCAGTGGAAGGTCGCCAGCGGCAGCGGCACGGTGTTCTTCAACGACATCCCCGCGGCCCGGCTCGGCGACAGCACCGCGCACTGCGGCGGCAAGGGCACGCTGATCCAGGGCAGCACCAACCTGATGGTCGGCGGCTGAGCCCGGGGGCGCCCCCCGCGCCCGACCGCTGCCCCTCCTGCGGGGCGGTCGACGCGCTCGGCCCCGACCCGGTGGGCCTCGGCTGCGGGGCCTGCGGCGCCTCCTTCCCCGTCGTCGACGGGATCAGCCTGCTGGTCAGCGATCCCGACGCGTGGCTCGCCGAAGAGCGCCTCGCCGTCCTCTGCCGCCACGACCTGCCCGGTCCGCTGCTCGAGCGCCTCGTGCGCGGCGGCCCCAACCCGCTCCAGCGCTCGCTGCGCCGCCTGTGGACCTACCACCACAGCCGGGTCGGCCCCCTCCAAGAGGCCGTGCAGCAGGCCATCTCCGCGCTCCCCGGCCCCGTCCTTGAGCTCGGCGCGGGCCTCGGCGCCCACGGCCGGGCCGACCTGACCGCCGTCGACCTCGACTGGGTGCTGCTCAGCCGCAACCCCGCCCAGCAGCGCATCCTCGCCGACGCCCTGGCCCCGCCCTTCGCGCCGGGCCAGTTCGCCGCGGTGGTCGCGCTGAACCTGCTCGACTCCTGCCGCGACCCCCTGGGCCTGATCGCCGTGATGGACGCCCAGCTCGCCGATGGCGGCCAGCTGCTGCTCGCCTCGCCCCTGGCCTACGAGGACCACATCACGCCGATCGGCGCCCAGCTCGACCAAGCGGGGGTCGAGGCGGCGCTGTCGGCCCGGGGTTTGGACTGGACGGTCGAGGCCCACGACTGGCCGCTGCGGACGCACCCGCGGACGGTGAGCGTGCACGCGGGGCTGCTGTGGCGGGCGTGGAGGGCGGG